>JAMOOT010000142.1 GCA_027065215.1 Candidatus Omnitrophota bacterium
GTTTTATGCCCAGGTTTTGGATGGTGCCGGGAGATGTTGAGTTTTATTCGGATAAAGACAGTATCTATATTCGTTCGGCAAAGATAGATGTAAAGGTAGAGATAGAGGATAAGGGCTTAGATAAAGGGATTAAGAATAAGGTAAAAGAGATATTCGAACAGACGATTGTTCCAGCACTTGAGAAGGAAATAAATGAAAGTCCTGAATTTGCAGAACTTCGGAAGGCCTATTATTCAATGATCCTTGCCAGTTGGGTGAAGAGGCGAGCAAGTGATGGTTTGGTTAGTGATAAGTTGGCTAATATAATTGATAGTTATGTCCTGCCAGATGTTGGGACGATTAGAGTTGATCGTTGGGCATTTTTACGAGAGTTCAATCGTCGTTTCCTCTTTGGTAGAGTAGATGGGGCCCTTGTATCGGTAATGGGAGGAGGTGAAAACTTTGAAGGAATAGTAGATAAACTGGGGGGTGAAGGGGGTAAGGATGCCCTGCCCGGAGATCCAAACAATGAAAGGGAAAAAGATGGAGTTAGGGCAACAGAGACAGATATTCCTGAAGTTACCTCTAAGGGGGCGCAGGATATATTAGAAAATAAGGCCGCTCAGTTTGGGATAGACCCGAAAAGGAATGTAGTGGGTATTTTTGGTGATGTAGAATTTGGTAAAGGAGTAGATCCAAAGGAGGTTATAGGCCTAAATGTGTTAATAGTTAATCTTTCTCAGGGGGCATTGGAGATAGATAGTAATTTTGTGGAGACGTATAAGGGTAAAAATCAGTTTTTCGAAGGTTTATCTAACATCATAATAGTCAAGGGGCCAGATGGTAAGATTTTGAAATTGGATCTGCCGTCCGATGAATTGAAAATAACAGAGGATAATGCAGTGGCATTTTTGGATACAGTGGCCAAGATTTCGTTCCAGAAGAGGAAGTTGTTGCAAAAATTTAGAGATAAGGGATTGGAAGACGTTTTCTTGGTTTTTTCACAGAGGTTGGGCGAAGAGGTGCCAGAAGATAAACAAGAGATAATAAAGGAGATCTTGGATGCTATATTTGTTACCCAAAATATTCCTTCTTCTTCTACCAGGGTAAGAGAAGGTAGGGCCAATCATTTGGTTACTGTTTCTATACGCAGAATGTTAAAAGATATATATTTCCCTCGTTGGTCTGCTTATGAGAAACTGAAGGAGAAAGAGAAAAAAGGTACCCTTACCGAAGAGGAGAAGGAGAGATTGCGTCAGATAGAGGATAAAATAGATGAACAAATCCACATAGCAGTGGTCTTATTGGATGAGATAGAGAAGGCCATTACGAGTATAGAGGGTAGGGATTATAGAGGTCTCTCTGAGGTAGAGAAAAGAATAGATGGGATATTGAAGAACGGAATTAAGCTTGGCCAAAGAAAAATACTCTTAGATGGTTACGGTATTCATCTAATCGGTTCGAACTTGGTGAAACTTATAGAAGAGGCGATAAAAAATAATGAAAAAGACCTTGTAGATTATCTTATGAAACTAAGGAGACAAAAGTTGTATAACTACAACAAGAAATTGGTTCAAGAAAGATATTTTTCGAATTATGAGGTGATAGACACAACAAAGAGTCCGATAGAACAAATTAACTTAGGCAGAGCGAATATGAACCAGATGATTGTTGACAATGCCAAGACGCTTTTTGGAATAGAATTGGATCCAATTACTCTTGAGCCCAGATTCGATAAGAAACTCAATATGTTATGGAGTGAGTTAAAGGATAAATTATCTGAATTGTCTGATGAAGAAAGAGAGGCTTTAGAACAGATTAAGGATAGCAAGGACCCCAAAAAACTTTCAACTTTGGCTAAACTTAGGGAAGAAGTAAAGAATAAGTTAGTGTATAAGGACCTCAAGACCTTTTTGGATGTCAAAGAGATGGAGTTGGCTTATTTGGATGTTATGAGAACTTTCGATAAGATTAAGGAGAATGTAGAAAAAGGAAGGGTAAATCCTAAGAGAAAAGGTTTAAGGATTGCTTATCTCCCTATGAAGGGTGATCCTTGGCAATTGGGACACATTTGGGTGATTGCCAAATTACTTGCCACTGGCGAAGTGGATAAGGTGATTGTCA
>JAMOOT010000143.1 GCA_027065215.1 Candidatus Omnitrophota bacterium
ATGGCACCCGGCAACTGTCTTACCAGCCCAGCCACTCCAGGATTGCCCTTACCTCCCAAACCACATGGCCAATTTAACGCCTTACCTCGCCCCACCTTATTGTTCCACTCCTCACTAACCTTACAAAGGTAATCAGAGAAGATAAAGGTAGTCCCACTTCCATCTGATCTATGGACAACTATTATCTTTAAATTCGGCAGATTTACACCCGGATTTAACCCCTTTATTCTCGGATCATTCCAATTAGTTATCTTTCCCAAGAAGATATCAGCAATCACTTCGCCCGTTAACCTTAGTTTAGGGCTACCCGGAAGATTGTAAGTAATTACTACTGCTCCAGCCGTAATAGGGATATGAACAATCGGAGATGGAAATTTCTTAAGCCCCTCATCATCCACATACGCATCTGAGGCCCCAAAATCCACTACCTTGGATAGGAGTTGTCTTATTCCTCCACCTGATCCAATCGCTTGATAATTAATCCTCACCCCTGTCTCTTTATAGTATTCAGCGAACATCTTGGAATAAAGGGGATATGGAAAAGTCGCGCCTGCTCCTGTTAACTCTACTGCCACTGCCTGTCCTACACACAATCCCATCCAAAATCCTAATAATACCCCAGTTAACCAGATTACCTTCTTCACTTACCACCTCCTCTTTTCATCAAAACTTAACCTCTAACTGAATCAACAGTTCATCATTATCTACATCCCTGCCACCCGTGTCTTCATCGTTGATATAGTACTCGGCCTTTATCTGGACATGCGGGGCCACTTCGGTAATCAAGGCAATCGTAATCTTCTCCCTATCCCAAGAGGCAGGCTTATCAAATGCCTCTTCCCAATCGGTATCCAGTCGGCCATATCTTATCAAAGGCTCAAACGACCTGAAGTAGGTCCTATCAAACCGCCACTTATACGAACACTGCACATACCAGCCATCTCTATCTACGTCTCCGTCTTCTAAATAGGCATATTCGCCCACCAAAGTCAGATCCCTTGACTCATCAAACTTGTAATTATACAGCACCCGTCCACCATATCGCGCCATCGTATCTGAATCTGACGTATAATTAGGAAGACGAGACTTTAAGACATTTTTATCCCCTTCACTCAAATCACTCCAAAAACCGAAACCAAGGATATCCAGTTTTCCCCAATCCCCGATATTCGGCCTTATCCCCAACTTGATCCCGTATTCCAGATGTCCTGTCCTATCACCTGCATTCCGCTTGTCTGCCAACATCTTATAACTGGAATCCTCAGAGACCTGCTTAGTGCCAAGTTTTAAGCCTTCTCCTATCGCAATTCCCCAGTAAAAAGGAGACATCTCTCCTTCCCAATTGATTTGAATCTGCTCATATCTCCAGAGAAGCGTCCCCAGCAAGGGATATGCCTCGGTCTTGCGGGAGATACCAATAAATCTGTCTCCCAACCCCACAAATACCCTCGAATTCAGAGGCAATCCTCCAAAATACACCCCGCCTTCAGAAAAGAAACCTTTATCCTCGTTAAACTCTATCTCTGCCCTCAGAGAGATATCTGTATCCTCAAATTCCACTTTTGGGTTTAAGGTAAACTTATCAAGTTGAAATCTGGCATTAGGATCTTCTATCCCTTCATCCTTCTCTGTATCTCTAAATTCTAACTCCAACTCTCCTCCCAATCCAAGTTTTGCCCCCTTGAGAGAGAGGAAACCACCCTCTTCTGCCTTTATCTCATCGACTTCCTCTGAGGAAAGGATACCCTTTTCCCGGAGCAAGTTCAAAAGCGTATCTTCTCTCGTCCAGGCCTTACTGGGAAACATAATCACCAGCAAGGCCACCAACATCCCCATCCACCTTGATTGATCCATTCTCACCTCCTTTTTTTGTTTTTCAACCTTCTATCTCCCCCATACCTCTTACCTGATTATATTCGTCATCTATGAACTCCGCATAAAGTTTCGGTTAATTCTTGGTTAATCCTCATTTTTCTTAAAACCAAAGACTTGATTTGCCTTACCTTTTCCCTTGGAAGGTCTAATGCCTTGGCCACTTCTGCCAGATCTTTTCCTTCATAGAAGTGCAGATAAAGAACGGACCTTTCCATCTG
>JAMOOT010000144.1 GCA_027065215.1 Candidatus Omnitrophota bacterium
CCAGACATATCTATCTACCTCCTTTTTTGCCCAAAAGACCTTTTTTCCCCACTTCAAATATCATATAAACAGCCAAGATAAGCAAAATCACTGCTATAGTAGAGAGCAACAAATTGTTCGGGAAAACCTGCGCCAACTTCTTACATAAGGCAGCCATTATAGTTATATACATTGCCCCTCCCATCAGCAGCACAATTCCCGAACGCTTATTATTATTCATCAAAAACAACCAAATCATAAGTAAAACCATTGATGCAATCAACTGATTAGCAGCACCAAACAAGGGCCAAACAGACTTCCATTGTCCGGATATAGCCAAAATCAATGCTGGAACCACTACAAAAAGGGAAGACATCTGCCTATTCTTTATACCAGTAAGGTCCTCCACTACATAGCGCCCTACCCTTGTAGCAGTATCCAGCGTAGTAAATACAAACGAATTCAACATAATCACAGCAAAAACACTACCCCACTTCCCTAAAACAGGTGTAGTTATCACTCCAAACCCTTGAGAGAATGCACCTATTGGCCCAACCGCCTTAAGTGCAGCAAGAAAGCGTTCTGGAGAGGAATACCCCGCTATTATCGCCATAGTGGACAACAAGGCC
Organism: Candidatus Omnitrophota bacterium; assembly: GCA_027065215.1. GTDB lineage: Bacteria > Omnitrophota > Gorgyraeia > S143-82 > S143-82 > S143-82. The sequence goes on from JAMOOT010000144.1 coordinate 609, forward strand.
AGTGCACCTTCGGCTACCATAGCGGCATAGGCAACTTTCCTACCATGCGATTCATTGGCAATCTGCCTGGCAGTAGTTCCACTTGCTATAAGGGAGTGGAATCCAGAGAGTGCTCCACAGGCCACCACTACAAACAACATCGGCCAAAATTCCAAAGGCGAATCCATAGAATGCTGGGGAAAATTTATCGATGGACGAGAGACCAACAACCCTGCATACCCCAGAATCAATCCAAAAAATAAAAGATAAGACGAAAGGTAATCCCTGGGCTGAAGGAGATACTGTACTGGAGTAATAGAGGCCACAAAGGCATAAATCAATAGTATGGTTATCCATATTGGCAAAGCGTGTTCGCCAGTTATGGTAATTGGCATCTTTCCACCCAATGCTATCAACAAAGCAAGTAAAAATAATCCCAAAACCGTCCCCGGTACTATTTTCCATCCCCTATTGTTAAACAGATACCCCAAAAACACAGCAACCCCTATCAACCCAAATGATGGCAACACTATCTCTGGGCCTTCAATAAAGGTCTTAGCAGTTACAGCAGAAAACACTGCAACTACCAAGACTAATGCGAGATACAGAAAAATCGAGAAAAAAACCTTTGCCCTGTCAGATAAGACTTCCTTACTAATTCCCGCTATTGACATCCCTCCATAACGTAGAGACATCATCAAGGCACCGAAATCATGCAAGCCACCAACAAAGACAGACCCTAACACCACCCACCAATATACTGGCACCCATCCCCAAAGACTTATCGCCAATACGGGCCCTATTATAGGTGCTGCTCCGGCAATAGATGCAAAGTGATGACCAAAAAGGATTGGCCAAGGTGCAGGAACCTTATCCACTCCATCTGAAGATGAAACCGCTGGTGTAGGTCGAGATGGGTCTACCCCAAAGAGTCTCTCCAACCACCTTCCATAAATCGAGATCCCAAAGAAAAAGAAAACAAAGCCCAAACATACCAAGGCCAACGCCACTTTTACCTCACCTCCCCAGAAACAGGTTAAACAACTCCGGACCAGAAGGGACAAAGACCCCGGACTCCTTACAAGTTACCTCGTTATAAGAATCAGCCTTGTCCGGACTAATCCCCTGTCCCCACATCGCAAAACCAACTGGATCAGAGGTGTGAGTGCGCAGAGACAATGGTGTTGGATGATCAGGTGAAAGCAATATCCTTCCTCCTACTTCAGATATATACTTAATCACAGGCCCCACTATCATAGCATCAAATCGTTCCAATGCCCTTATCTTTTCATCCAGATGACCATTATGCCCTGCTTCATCAGTAGCCTCGACATGAATCATGACAAAATCAACCCTCTCTAATACATCCAAGGCATAGTTAGCCTTCCCACGATAATTCGTATCATAATACCCCGTTGCCCCAGGGACATGAATTACCTCTAACCCAATCTTACGTCCCAGTCCCTTTAACAAATCCACAGCAGAAATGATTGCCCCCTTCATTC
>JAMOOT010000145.1 GCA_027065215.1 Candidatus Omnitrophota bacterium
GCGAGTAATCTGTGGAGGGCGAAGATAGAAAACTATCTTTCTGTATCTTATCCAATTTTGGGGCGGGATCTGCTTTTGGGATCAAGGGAAAGGGCAATTGAGTCGGGTGTAAGGTTTGCTGAGGAGGATGTCTTGGAGGTAGAGGTCCGTGGGGAAGAGATCGTAGTAAAGGGTGAGAGCAGGCAGGTCAATTGTAAATCTTTGATAATTGCCTGTGGGGTAAGTCATCGCAGGTTGGGAGTGCCGGGAGAGAAGGAGTTTTTGGGAAGAGGGGTGAGTTATTGTGCGGATTGCGATTGTATGTTTTTCCGTGGTAAGGTGGTTGCTGTAGTGGGGGATGGAAGTGCTGCCTTGCGGGCAGTGGATCTGTTGAGCCGATTTGCCTCTAAGGTGTATTGGATATGGCCGGAGATCAAGATAGGGGAGGACAAAAAGCGAGAATTGGCAGGGAAGGGGATAGAGTTGATCTTGGCTGATGTGAAGGAGATACAAGGAGAGGATAAGGTCAATAGTGTGCTCTTGGATTCCGGGATGTTATCGGTGGATGGGGTCTTTGTAGAATTGGGTGCGAGGGGTATATCGGAGTTGGCGATGGAGATCGGATTGATGTTGGATCCCAAGACAATGCAGTTTGTCCAGGTGGACAGGGCCCAGAAGACCAATATTCGGGGGATCTTTGCCTGTGGGGATGTGACAGGTCCTCCATTGCAGTTGGCGAAGGCGGTAGGTGAGGGATGTGTTGCAGGCACTCAGGCAGGTGATTTCGTAAGGACTGGTAATTGGTAATGCGATACAGGTGGATATTGTCTCGGGTTGATAGTGAACAGCGGAGAGAATTAGAACAGGCCCTTGGCCTTCATCCTTTAATTGCCCATCTTTTGCTTCAGAGAGGAGTGGAGGATCCGGTTTCAGGTTATAGGTTTTTGAATCCCTCTTTGGATCATTTGTATCCTCCAGAGTCTATGGCGGATTTGGAATTGGCTGGTGAATTGATTAAGGGAGCGATTTCTAATGAAAGAGAGATCCTTATCTACGGCGATTATGATGTGGATGGGATAACTGGATCGGTGCTCTTGTATGAGTTGGTGAGGGTTTTGGGGGGAAAGGCAGATGTCTTTATCCCGGATCGCAATCGGCATGGTTATGGGTTGACCGAGGCAGGAATAAAGGAGGTCTTAGAGAGGTTTTCCCCAGATTTGTTGATAACAGTGGATTGTGGGATAAGGGCGGTCTCTGAGGTTAATTGGTTGAATGAGCAAGGCATAGAGACGATTATTACTGATCATCACCTGCCCGGCGATGTCCTTCCTCCTGCGCGTGCGATCCTTAATCCCAAAAGGCCAGATTGCGGTTATCCTTATAAGGACCTCTCAGGGGTGGGAGTGGCCTATACCCTGGCGAGGTATCTTTTGAATTCGTCTGAGGATTTTTTAGATCTGACTGCACTTGGTACGGTAGCAGATGTGGTTCCGCTTTTAGGTGAGAATCGGGTAATTGTGCATTACGGAATGCCTAAGATTGAGAAAGGACAAAGAGCGGGTATCAAGGCCTTGATGGAGTGTGCCCGATTGTCAAAGGTTAGTGTGCGTTCGATTGGGTTTGTATTGGGTCCGAGATTAAATTCTGCTGGCCGTGTCTCTACTGCTATTGATTCCTTTAATCTCCTTACCTGTCCGGATTATAATCGGGCGAAGGAGTTGGCTGAGGAGTTGAATCGGCACAACCGGTATCGACAGGAGATTCAGGAAGAGATAATGTCTATGGCAGAGGAAGTTGCGCAGGAGCAGGTGGAGAGGGGGAGGAAGGTCTTGGTGGTCTGGGGCAGGGATTGGCATAGTGGGGTGGTTGGGATAGTGGCCTCTCGCTTGGTGGACAAGTTCGGGTTTCCAGCAATAGTTATAGGTTTTGATGGCCCTGTGGGAAAAGGTTCGGCCCGGTCAATAGATGGGTTTGATATTACCTCTGCGATGGCTATGTGTTCAGAACATTTGTTGGAATTTGGGGGGCATAAATTGGCCGGGGGACTCTCTATCAGAGAAGTAGATGTGGAGGCATTTGCAGATTCTATCAA
>JAMOOT010000146.1 GCA_027065215.1 Candidatus Omnitrophota bacterium
CTCGCCTTCAAATTCTGCATCTGCATCGTTCAAGGTCCCTTCTTCCCCTAATACTGTAACGTCGTCTTGCACAGTAAACTGGGTATCGTTATCGGCCGTTAAACCAAATTGAGGATGTATGGATAGGCAAAATATAAGTAATAAAACAACTTTTACGCTACTTCTCCCCCGCATCAACACCCCCAAACCATAAAACGGTTCATTCCCTTACACTAAAATGATACTACAATCTGCCATACAAAACAAATTTATCTCGAATGTTTGTCTTAATTCTCCCCTCTCTCAAGTCGGTTTCGCCCAATCCTATATCTACACCTCCTTATTTGTCATTAGTAGCATACTCCCATAAATCCGCTGTCTCTGAAGAAGCATCCAAATCTAACGCAAAATCTATTTAATTTTCCTTATCTCCATCTCCTTTACTCCCCGCGCTTCACTGTCTACATTTATCCCCACTAAATATATCTCTCGTCCTTGCCCCTCATACTTCTCCCAATACCTCCTCTCCTCTATCTGCTTTATCGCCGGCTCCTGGGCATCTGTCTTTATCTCCACCACATACACCTTATCTTTTGCCAATACCACTATATCTGCCCTACCCCTCCTGCTTACATCCTCTCCTCGCACTTCATACCCCGTAGACATAAAAAATGAAAATAACACACTGGCATAATAGCCCTCATACTGACTTATCGGACTCTTTATGTGGTAATGATACGGAATTGCCTCAAACAATCTCTTTATCCACCCCTTTATCCCTTCTACATCACCATTTCCCAATGCCACATACAATCCATCTTCTAATTCTCCCCTCCTATCTTTCTCCACTATCTTCCAATAATCCAATATCGCATCGCTTAAACTCATCCGCACCTCTTTATTCGGCACCTTTAACCTATACAACATCCCTCCTCTCGGGCTCCTTATCACCTCATCTATCGTTAAGTACCCCGCCTGATACAATATCACCTCCGGCCTTACGTTCTCTACGTCAAACCTATCCATCATCTCTTTCCCTACAACCAAATTACCCAGCTCCGGTATGTAGAAATTCCCACTCTCTATCAATTTAATCAGAAAATTCGGCGTCCCTGAATTAAACCAGTAATTATCAAACACGCACCCACTATCCACAAACCACAGCACATCAAACGGATTGTATAAACTGTCTCCCAAAAAATTATACCCGTTATACCACTCCTTTACTTCCTCTAAATCTACATTATGCCTCTTTATCTCCTCCCCTAAATATCTCTCCAACTCCTCCTGCGTTATCCCTACAATATTGCCATACCTCGGATCTAATGATATATCCTTTAGATTATTCAACCCCGAGAATATCCCTGCCTTGCTAAATCGCGTCACCCCTGTCAGCAATATAAACTTCAAATACTCATCTAAATCCTTCAATAACGAATAAAACCCCTTCAAATACTCCCGCACCTCTTTGGCTTTCTCTGGTTCTTCTATGTTATCCAAGATCGGACGATCGTATTCATCTATTAACACCACTACCCTACAAGAATATTTCTCACTTACCCCTCTAATGAGATTCTCAAATAAAACTGCTGGTTCTTTTCCTTCTAATTTTAATCCTTTCTCCTCCCCTATATTCTTCAACCTATTCTCCATTCTCTCCATCAAGCCTGCTCTACTCTTACACTCCGGCATACTCAACAATATCACCGGATATCTCTTTTCCCAATCCCACCTATTATGCATCCACAACCCCTCAAACAGATCCTTCTCCCCCTCAAACAAATACCTTATCGTGGACAACAACAAACTCTTACCAAACCTGCGCGGACGGGAAAGAAAATATGGCGGAAATTTCATATTTTCCTTATATCCCTCAGCAAGCAATGGATAAATCCACCTCGTCTTGTCTACATAAAGATACCCGCTTCGCCTCAATGACTTAAAATCCTGTACCCCTATCGGCATCAATTTATCCATATAGACCTCCTACATACCATTCCAATCTCCCACACAATTCTATCATCTGAAGAACACTTCCATCTACAAAGAGTTTCAAATAAATCTCTGCAACTAAGCAAATTTGGAAAATATC
>JAMOOT010000147.1 GCA_027065215.1 Candidatus Omnitrophota bacterium
CACCTGTAGACCTGATCCCGTTTTGTCATGTTTGTCCTCCTTTTAGTTGAGATGAGATTCTTTATCCTTTTAATTCTCTTCTACATAGATTATTTCACTGCTTTATAACAGAACCACCAATCAAAGCACTTTATCTCGCCTTTTTTATCTGCCTCCATCCTATTTTTGGCCTCATTTTCACTCATAGCAGGTGGTATGATCACGTTCTCTTTCACCAATTCATTATTGGGCCAGTTGTGAGGTATGGCAACCCCATTTTCCTCTGATACCTGGAGCCCTTTTACCATCCTCAGGATTTCATCGACATTTCGACCAAGCTCTTGAGGATAGTAGAGGATTGCCCGTATGTCTCCTTTAGGGTCCACGATAAAGACCGCCCTTACGGTATTAGTGCCCTTTGCTTCGTGGATCAGGCCTAATTGAGATGATACCCTTCCAGTATCGTCAGCGATTATTGGAAATTCAATCTTTACTGGTTTGCCGTCTACCTTTATATTTTCCTCGATCCATTCCACCCACTTAATGTGGCTAAAGACCTGGTCAATAGACAGTCCGATTAGTTCGCAGTTAAGATCGCGAAACTTTTTATAGCGTACCTGAAATCCGATAAATTCAGTGGTACACACTGGAGTGAAGTCTGCTGGGTGGCTGAACAATACAAACCATTTACCTTCGTAGGCCTTGGGCAACTCTAATACCCCGTGGGTGGTTACGACCTTCATCCCTGGGAACCTCTCACCTAACATTGGAATTCGGTTTTCCATCTCCTGCCTCCTTTTGTTTCCCTTGTTCCCAACACTGTTTACATATCCCATAAAAGACCATATTTATCTTGTTGACTTTCCCCGCCAATTTATAGATCCCCTGAGGGTAGGGGCAGAGGTATGTCAATACGTCCCATACCCTATGACATTCTTCACATACAAAGTGACTATGAGCCGTGACCGTTATATCGAAATATTGGCAGTTATCTCTTAGAATTAGGCGAGAGATTATGCCTGCCTCAGCCATACCGTTTAGTGAGTTGTAGACTGTTGCCACTGATATGGTTGGAAAGACCTTTTTTACCTTGTCAAAGACTAAATCCGCAGAGGCATGGCCATATTCTTCAAGGGCCTTGTATATTGCCATCCGTTGAGGGGTCGCCTTGAGCCCCACACTATTTAGTCTTTGAGTCAATGCACTTGTTTCCATCGTTCTCTCATTATATTTACATCCCGCAGATTGTCAAGAATAATTTTTAATTAGAAATGATTTTAACTTATTTCGTGTAGGTGTTGGGGATTATGGAGGGGAAAAGAGAAAAGGAGATCTTAAGATGCTGAGTCAGTTTAGAACCCTTGCCTTTTCCCTTTAAACATAATATTTGTTTTTTGCTTTTGATTATTAGACCCTAACATCCCTGCATAATCTGAAAATGATTGTAAAGGAGGTATGGAAAAAAATAATTTACTCATATAAATTGGCACGATTGTTGCACCCTGTTTTTTAGGAGGTGGTATTGGGTGTTAAGGGTTGAAGGTCTTTTGGCTCAATCGGCTATATCGCAGATGGCATATCTGGATGTTATTGCCAATAACTTGGCCAATGCCAATACGGTTGGGTACAAACGGGACGAGGTCTTGTTTTCTGATTTTTCTCAAGTCCTTACAGGGGTCTTGACAAAGGAGGGATTAGTTGCGCAGCAGGTCTCCTATGGATCTAAACCTGAAGAGGTTCGGACGATTGTCTCTCAAGGTCCGCTTCGGAGGACGGATAATCCCTTGGATTTGGCTATATCCGGAAAAGGTTTTTTTGTAGTCCAGACTCCAGAGGGAGAGAGGTTTACCCGAGCAGGGAATTTTCAGGTAGATAAGGATGGGTTTCTTGTTACTTCTGAAGGGAATAAGGTCTTAGGGATGAATGGACCAATAAAGGTGGAGGGGAAAAAGGTCCAGGTAAACTACTTAGGGGAGGTCTTAGTAGATGGGGATATGGTTGATAAATTAAGGGTGGTAGATTTTCCAAAACCGTATCGCCTTAGAAAAGAAGGGGCGAATCTGTTTGTTGCCCATGAAACTGGATTTGAACCAAAGGGGTATAAGGTGTTGCAGGGTTTTTTAGAAGAGAGTTCGGTTAATCCGGTTGGTGAGATGGTAAAAATGATAACTGCTCATAGGGCATATGAGGCATCGGCTAATGCGATGAAGGTAGTAGATGAATTATTGGGTCGGGTAATAAATGAGGTCCCAAGGGTTTAGTAAAGGGAGGGGGAGATGATTTCTGCATTATGGACAGCGGCCAGTGGTATGAGGGCTCAGCAGACGAATGTAGACGTGATTGCTAATAATCTCTCTAATGTGAATACAACGGGATTTAAAAAGAGTCGTGCTGATTTTGAGGACTTGCTTTATACGATCATAAAGGCACCGGGAACACCAGTGGCAGGGACACAGATTGTCCCAAATGGTATTCAACTTGGTCATGGAGTCAGGGTCGTGTCTATTGGGAAAGAGTTTTCTCAAGGTGATTTTACGGAGACCCAGAATCCATTGGACCTTTTGATTGAGGGCAAGGGGTTCTTTCAGGTCGTTATGCCTGATGGCACTATTGCCTACACTCGAGATGGGGCATTTAAGTTAGACCAGGATGGGAAATTGGTGAATTCAGAGGGTATGTATTTAGAGCCAGAAATTACCATACCTGAGGATGCTCAGGAGATAACCATTGGGACAGACGGGACAGTTTCGGTAACTGTACCTGGAGAGACTACCCCACAGACGGTAGGGAGTATTGAGATAGTGAAGTTTCTCAATCCTGCAGGATTGAAGGCGATCGGTATGAATTTGTTTTTGCCTACAGAGGCATCAGGAGATCCAATCACTGGCACACCGGGAGAGGATGACTTTGGCAGGATCCGTCAAGGGTTTCTGGAGATGTCTAATGTAAAGATAGTGGACGAGATGGTGAATATGATTGTTGCTCAGCGGGCATATGAGATGAATTCCAAGGCAGTCCAGACTGCGGATGAGATGTTGCAGATCGCTAATACGTTGAAGAGGTAAGGATGGGGACGGTAGGGTTTGTTTCTATATGGCAAAGGATTAAGTCGGTTATCTTGACTGTCTTGGCCTTGGCAGTATTCTATTTGGTCTTGTTATTTGCTTTCCCCGGCTGGTCAGAGGTGGTTTCCCAGTCGTTGATTAAGGTGGTGCTTCGGCCAAGGGTGGTGGTTGATGGGGACTGGATTAGATTAGGGGATATAGCGGTGGTTTCAGACAAGTCGCTTAATTCTTTAGTCTTGATGCCTGCTCCTGATGTAGGGGATATGGTTAGAATTGATCCGGGGGATTTGCGGCAACTATTGGCCCGAAGGGGTATTTTTGCTAAGGTTCAGGGAGAGTCTCTGGTATCACGAGGCCAGAATCTACTTCGCGGGAATTATCTTAAAGACAGACTTTCCTCGATATTGGAAGAGGACGGGTATAAGTTGGAACAGGAGGTGTTGCCAAATATTGTAGGGACGGAGGAGATAAAGGTCTTCTATCCATCGGTCTGTGGTAGTGTTTGTTATGCTCGGGTTAAGGTGGGAGAAAACACGTTTTCAGTTCGTATCAGACCTAAGGTTAAGGGCAAGGCGTGGCGACTGAAAAAGAGTTTGTTACCGGGGCAGGTAATATCTCAAGAAGATGTGGAATTAGTTGATTGTTCGGATATCGAACAGGGATTTTTTTCTATTTATTCTTCACCTGTAGGTTGGACGGTGAAACATCCGTTAAAAGAGGGTGAGTTTTTGCTTAAAAAGGATGTTGCTCGACGGTACGTAATCCGTCGCGGGGATAAGGTGAAGGTCTTGTATCAAAGGCATGGCCTTCGGATAAAGACCATAGGCGTTTCCTTGCAGAATGGAACTCCAGGTGATGTGGTTCGGGTGAAGAATGCCGTTTCAGGGAAAGAGATCTTAGCGAGGGTTGTTGCCCCGGGAGTAGTGGAGGTTGAGTTATGAGAAGGATTATTATCTTGGTTCTGGGATCATTATGTCTATGCTCTAATGTCTTTGCTAATTCCCTTTGGCAAGCAAGGGAAGAGATGCATAGGGGGTCGTTTTTTGTTGATAGACGCGCTCACAGAGTTGGGGATATCTTAACGATTGTGGTTAGTGAGATCTCTACGGCAGAGACCTCTGCCGATACAAAGACCAAACGAGAGAGCACGATACAAGATGAGGTGAAGAGCTGGGTGAAGGTGGTGCTTAATAAGATGGGGATTCTTCCGGATATAAAGGCATTTTCTCGTCAGGTAGATGATCTTCCTAATATGGATGTTTCGGCCTCTCATGAGTATAAGTCAAAAGGCAAGACCACTCGATCCCAAAAGTTGACAGCAAAGATTGCAGTAAAGATAGTAGAGATTCTACCTAATGGCAATTATGTGGTAGAGGGGCAAAAGCAGATATTGGTTAACGGAGAGAGGCAAGAGGTTACGCTTACTGGCGAGGTTAGGCCAGAGGATATACGGGACGATAATACGATTGAATCTTACAATGTGGCAAATGCCCGGATCTTTTACAAGGGTAGAGGTACTGTGGGCGATAAGCAGAACGGCAAAGGGCTTTTGGAATTATTTTTTGATTTGGCCTGGTTGTTTTAGGAGGGGGCTATGTTAAGGAAATATTGGATGGCGTTGTTGGTTATGATTTTTATGGGTGCTCCGTTGTTTGCATCTCCTTCGGTGCGGCTTAAGGATATTGCCAGGATAGAGGGAGTCAGAGAGAACCAATTGATAGGCTATGGGGTTGTTGTTGGGTTAAATGGAACTGGGGATAAGAGTGCCGCGATATTCTCGTCCAAGGCGATAAGCAATATGCTAAAAGAGATGGGGATCTCTCTCTCAGCCAAAGATATAAAGATGAGAAATGTGGCGGCAGTTATGGTTACAGCCCGAATTCCAGCGTTTGTTCGACCAGGAACAAAGATTGATTGTATAGTTTCTTCTGTTGGCGATGCAACGGATCTCTCAAACGGGGTTTTACTGATGACACCTCTTATGGGCCCAGATGGGAAGGTTTATGCGGTGGCGCAGGGACCACTCTCCTTAGGAGGGTATAGCGCAGGACAGGGGCGAACCAAGACGCAGAAAAACCATCCAACGGTTGGAAGGATCCCGAATGGGGCGATAGTTGAAAGGGAGATACCAATGGAATTTATAGAAGGAGACCATGTGGGGGTCCTACTTAATCAGCCAGATTTTACTACGGCCCATCGATTGGCTGAGGCGATAAATTCTTCTTTTGGTGAGATTGCCCATGCACTGGATGGTTCGCGTGTAGTGGTCTCAATCCCCAAGGAGTTTAAAAAGGATGTTGTTGGTTTTATCTCTGTCTTAGAGCAAGTCAAGGTAGAGCCGGATGTGAATGCCAGGGTCGTGATAAATGAGAGGACGGGCACTGTAGTGGCTGGCAGGAATGTAAAGATTGATACTGTGGCTATCTCTCATGGGAGCTTGTCTATCGAGGTTAAGTCTCAGTGGATGGTCTCTCAACCAATGCCTTTGGCAGGGGGGAGCACTGAAGTTGTTCCTCAGAATGGTGTACGGGTAGTGGAGCAGGAAGGGAAGATGGTAGTAGTACATTCGACTCCTACGGTGGGGGATTTGGCATCGGCCTTGAATGCCTTGGGTATCAGTCCCAGGGATATCATATCTATCTTTCAGGCGATAAAACAGGCAGGTGCATTGGCTGCTGACCTGATAATTATCTAAGGAGGCGATATGGACTTAGGGCTTGGGTTGAGTCGAGCAACCTTTCGGGTCTACGGTTCAGAAAGGGAAAAGTTGAAACGGGCCTGTCAGGAGATGGAGTCTACTTTTTTGTATACCCTGCTTAAAGAAATGAGCAAGGGATTGGGAAAGGATTTGTTTTCTTCTGATTTCTCTCAAGGGATATACCGTGATCTCCGGAATATGGAATTGTCAAGGGTCCTGGCCCAGAGGTCTCCACTTGGATTAACAGATCTGGTCTACAAGGCAATGGATAAATTTTTATAAAGTATGGATTTTTTTGTCCGATAAATGTAGTAGAAGAGGTTAGCGAAGGGAGGTATCGAGACAATGTGGAATGAACTCCAGTCAGTATTGCAAGAAGAGATCAAACTACATCGTAAGTTGAAGGAGACCTTGGGGAGTTTGCGGGAGGCGATTGTCTTGCGAGATAGTGTTAAGTTAGAGGAGATCTTAGAATTTCAATCTGAGTTGGGGAAGGAGATTCAGAATTTAGAAAACAAGAGAGTGGCCTTGTGTAGGAAATTGATTCAGCAAGAGGGAGTTATAAGACTTTCTGAATTAGTGGAGTATGCACCTAAGTCTATGAGAAAGGTTTTCGTCCGTTTACGCAATGAGATGATATCTTTGCTTGAACAGATCCAGAGGGAAGTTCGGGTGATGCGTTATGTGGTGCGGACAGTTTTAGGCTACGTGGAGGAAATGATATCTATATTTACGGCAGGAGAATTAATGGCGTATGACTCTACGGGATCTAAGGTGAGGAGTAAGGGGTATATTTATTCTGCCTCGGCCTAAATAATTGGGAGAAAAGATGAGTGGATTCGCTGGATTATCTATTGCAATGCGGGCATTGCGTGCGGCGCAGATGTCTATGGAGGTATCGGGACATAATATTGCCAATGCCAATACCCCTGGATATTCCCGTCAAAGAGTGGAGTTAGTTGAGTCTTTGCCTGATCTTACTCCGTGGGGTGTGAAGGGCACAGGGGTTGAGATCTCCCGCATTGCGCGGGTAAGAGAGGAATATCTTGATCTCCAGTTGAGGAATGAGACCAAACTATTGGGGCAGTGGGAGGAGATAGAGAAGTTCTTGAGCCGATTAGAACTATATTTCAATGAGCCTTCAGATGAAGGGCTTAATAATCTTATGTCTGAATTTTGGGCTCGCTGGCAGGACCTGTCTCTTACCCCGGAAGAGCAGACCTCTCGTAGCAATCTTTTGCAACAATCGGATGTCTTGGCTAATGCCTTTAATACGCTTTATGATAAGATGCAAGACCTCCGTTATGATGCAGATGAGGCAATAAAGTCGTACATCCAGGAGATTAATAGTTTGGCCCAAAATATCGCTTCATTGAATAAGCAGATAAGGTTCTATGAAGTGGGAGATGCTGTTGCAAATGATTTGAGGGATCAAAGGGATGAGATGTTACGTGAATTGTCAGAGTTGATTGATTTTAATAGCGAAGAGCAGCCGGATGGCACAATTTTGGTGAGCATAGGCGGTGTGAACTTGGTAAATAAGGTCTTTACCGAGGAGATGTCTTACCGTTTCAACGAAGAGGGGCATATAGTCCCTATATGGAAGACGAATAATGCTCCGGTTGAAATCAAGGCCGGGAAATTAAAGGGTGTATTGGATGCCAGAGATAATAAGATCCCAACCTATATCTCACGGATTAACGAAATAGCACGGGCTATAATCTCGGAGGTGAACAAACAACATAGTAAGGGGTGGGGATTAGAGGCATTTTCCTCACTGCGTTCGGCTTATTCAATAAGTGATACAGGGGAAGAAATAAGTTCTTCCGACAGTGGTTTGACCTTCTACAATGTAGTCAATGACGGAGATTTTGTAATTACAGTCAACGATGATAGTGGAAACACCGTATCCACTGACACAGTGAATATAGTAACGGGGGCAGGAGGGACTACGACTGATGATATAGTTTCAACCATTGGATCAGACTTCACGTCGGGTATTTCACATCTACGGGCCTATGTTGATAGTGATGGGTATTTGAATATAGAGGCTGAGGCGGGCTATAGATTTTTCATAAATCAGGATACCAGTGGTGCATTGGCTGCCTTGGGTTTGAATACGTTTTTCAAGGGGGAAGACGCTGGTACTATAGCCGTAAATGATCCAATTGTTGAGAACGTCAAGTTTATTGCCGCTTCTTCCTCGGGCGAGATCGGTGATGGAAATAATGCAGTGGAGATTGCTCAATTAAAGGATGCCACTCTTATGGATAATGAGAGCGCCACGATATATGACTATTATGCCTCGACATTGGGGGTCTTGGGGGTAGATAAAAAAGAGTCTGAAAATCTTAAAAAAGGGCAAGAAGTCTTGATAACGCATATAAAAAATAGCATAGAAGATGTTTCAGGGGTTTCGTTGGATGAAGAGGCTATGAATTTGCTTAAATTTCAGCATTCTTACCAGGCTGCCGCCAGGTTCTTAGGGGTTATTGACGAGATGCTTGATACTCTTATAAACGAGGTGGGTAGGAGATGAGGATATCGACAAATATGGTTTATGAAAAGGCCTATAGGAATCTTACTCTTGCCTTTGACAGATTTATTAGACTGCAAGAAAAGATGGCTACTGGGAAGCGGATAAATCGCCCTTCTGATGCCCCGGCGGATGTGCCTCAGGATCTTTTATACCGAAAAGAAATAAAAGATTCACAGGAATATCAGTCGATAATCAATCATGCCTCTTCTTGGATGAGTGTTGCTGATACATCCCTTTCGAATGTAGTCCAGTTATTAAATAATGCCAAGGCCATTGCATTACAACAAGGTAGTGATTCGGCTGATGAGCAGACTCGAATGAGCGCTGCTTTACAGGTAGATAGTCTTATTTCTCAAATCGTGCAGTTGGCCAATACCAGACATGGTAATAGGTATATATTCTCTGGGTATAAGACCAGGACGCAACCTTTTAGCCGCGAGTTGGTCGCTGGTAAAGAGGTTGTTCGGTATAATGGAGATGATGGGGTGATGTTTATAGAAATTGGTAAAGGTGTTAAGATGCAGTTGAACCAGATAGGAAAAGACATATTCTCTAATCCTGATACAGAGATACAGGGGGCAAATGTTAATTCCACATCTTCGCCGATAACAGAGTCAACCCCACTTTCCACGTTTAATGGAGGCAGCGGTGTTAATGCTGGGACTGTAACAATACATAATGGTAATCAAACGGCAGTTATAACAGTAAATGCAACTGATACGGTCGGTGATATATTGCAAGCAATCAATAATGCTGGTATCAATGTAGAGGCAGAGATAAATCAGGATGGGACCGGGATAAATATTCGGTCCTTGGTGAGCGGGACAGAATTGCGAGTAGAGGATAATCAGACAGCGCGTGATTTGGGTATTGTTGGAGTGGCAGAGTCTGAAGATATATTTGGGGTTTTGTTGAGGCTTAAGGATGGATTGGAATCGAATGATTCTAATAAGATATTGAAGGCGGCTAACCAGATAGATTCGGTACTGGATAAGGCACTTCAGGCTTGGGTAGAGGTGGGTACTCGTGCTAAGAGATTAGAGATGACTCGCACAAAATTAGGGAGTGAAACGATAAATACTACAGAGTTATTGTCCGAAATAGAAGACGCTGATATGGCAGATGTTACAGTAAAGTTAGCCAAAGAGCAAAATATATATCAATCCCTTCTTAAGTCTATCACCACCATTATTCAACCGTCTCTTTTGGATTTTCTGAAATAAGGGTATAATTAGAGTAATTTAGAGGGAGATGTGATATGAAAGTTCAAACAAAAAGGTTTGGTGAGATAAGTATATCCAATCAGGATGTCATAGAGTTCCCCCAGGGGATCCCAGGATTTTCTGGCAAAAAGAGATTTGTTTTACTTAAAGAAGGAGATGGGCCATTTTATTGGTTACAGAGTTTGGACGATCCCTCGCTTGCCTTTGTTGTTACTAATCCTCTTTTCTTTGCTCCGGATTATCGGATAAAACTCCATCGAGATCAATTAAAAGATATAGATCTAACGGACCTTGCTAACGGAGAAGTTTGGGTATTTGTCTCTATCCGTAGGGAGCCGTTTAGGGTGACGATAAACCTTCAAGCCCCTATTTTGGTAAATAGGGTAACCGGATTGGCTAAGCAGGTCTTGTTGCCTCCAGAGGAGTATCCCCTGCAGTATGAGATCTTACGAGCAGAGAAAGAAGAGGTGGCAAGTTAGAATGTTAGTTTTAGCGAGGAAAGTTGGGGAGAGTGTGATAATAGGAGATAGTATTGAGATAACTATTGTAGACCTTCGAGGGGATGTTGTTAGGTTAGGTATAAAGGCGCCAGTGGATGTGCCGGTTTATAGAAAAGAGATATATGAACAAATAGTGAGAGAAAACCTTGCTTCTTCGGATGTTGATCTGTCTTTGGAAGAGTTAGGGAATATAATTCCTACTCCCCCTGATAAGAAGAAATGAATCTTGCCCTTTTTGACTTTGATGGGACAATAACAAAGAAAGAGACCATTTCCGAGTTTTTGAGATTTTGTATTGGGAATACACGATTTGTTCTTGCTGTCGTCAGGGTCTTCCCATCCATATTAGGTTATTTTTCTGGCCTGATCGGAAATCAGGAGGTAAAAGAAAGATTGCTCTTTGAAACTGTGGGTGGATGGCAAGAAGAGTGGTTGGTGGAAAAGGGGCAGGAATTTGCTAAGAAGAGGTTGCCATCCTTAATTAGACCGAAGGCGTTGGAACAAATTCGATGGCATAAAGAGAGAGGGGATAGGATTGTTTTGATTTCCGCTTCCTTGATCTATTATCTGCGGCCTTGGGCTGATATTGTGGGGATAAAGGAGGTCATTGGTGTAGAGTTGGAAATAGCGGATGGACGGATAACAGGGAAATTGTTGGGGAAGAATTGTTATGGCGCGGAAAAGGTCCGTCGATTAAAAGAGTTGTTGGATATATCAAATTTTGATGAAATATACGCTTATGGTGATAGCCGGGGAGATAGGGAGATGTTGGCCTTGGCTAACTATCCGTTTTTTCGGCCATTTAAGTGATTTAGGATTTGAGATTGGATAAGAATTTTGTTATTCCCGATAGGTAATCTTTTTGTGATTCTATAAAGCAGTTAGTGTGTGTGCCTTTGGGG
>JAMOOT010000148.1 GCA_027065215.1 Candidatus Omnitrophota bacterium
ATGAGGCGCCTTAAAAACAGCAACCATTACTTCGTCTATAATCCTTGCATCCTTTCTCAAATATCCATAAATCAATCTGCCTACAGGTAGTTGAGTTATGTCACACGGCCTGAAAGGATGAAACAACTGAGATAACAAGCGAAACGTATCAGGGCCACTTACACGAAGAACTGCAATTGCCGATCTACCTTCAGGAGTTGCGGGGGCTATTATCGTCTCCGGCTTCATTTTCCTGAGTAATTTTATCAAGTAAAGAATTCACAAATTCCAGATCTCCCTGACAAATTTCCTTTGATACTGCTCCTTTTGCATACTTCACTGGACCCGATCTCTCTACCAAATCTCGAATCCTTTGCTTAGTCTCGCTATCCAATTCTAACATTCGCAGTGCGGAAATAAACTCACTATTTGTCATCTCCATAGCCGGAATTCCAAATCTCCGTTGAATTATATACCGCAAAATCTCAGTCAATTCATAGTAAAACTGCCTATACTCACCCAGATCAACCAAGTGAGATTTGGATAAATCCTTCAACCTTTCTCGAGCAATCTCCCAATAGGGACGTGAAATTTCTCCTTCTTCTCCAATTCTTTTACGTCTCAAAAAAGCAAAGAGTCCAAGCCCCAACATTCCCAATCCAATCAATGTCAACCAAAACCACCGCCACGGAAACGGGACAAAATACAACGGAGCAAAATCACGAGGCTGCACCTTTGAAACATCCTTAGGTAAAAATTCTTCCACCTTTAAACTTAACTCTGGTGTTTTATACTCTTTCCCATTCACAAATACCGGAACTGAAGGTATCTTGGGATGGAGAGAAAACACTGCTATCTCATATTCTTTACTAACTTCCCCATCCTTACTCTGGCAATCTCCAATGTCTCGAACGAACACATCTTGAGGAAAAATCTGAGGAGAAGGAAATATTACATTTGAACAAGAGACTTCGTTTCCTCTTACCACGACTTTCGCCTTTATTCGCTCTCCCAACTTTACTGTGCTCTTTTCTGTAGAAAACTCAATTTTTACCTGAGCAAACAAAAACAGTGGCAAGCCCAAAATAATAAGTACTAATAAAAAAATTCTCCTCATCTTCGACGCTCCCGCCTCCTAAACAACGCCAACATAGGCTTAAGCCAACCTGAACTGGGTGTAATCAGGGCTGAATCTACCCCTGAACGGACAAATCCGCGAAAAAGTTCCTCTCTCTCTTTACGAAGGGCTTCATTTATTTCCCCAACTAAAACCTTATTTGCTGTGTTAACTACCCAAGAATCTCCTGATTCAGGATTGCCCAATCTAATCCGCCCTCTCCCAACTGGTAACTCTATTTCATAATCATCTCTTACTACTAAGGATATAACATCATGCCGCCTGGCTAATATAGTCAGCGGTTTCCAAAAATCCTCCGAGAAGAAAAAGTCCGAAATCAAGAACACAACCGCCTTTTTCTTTATAACCTCCAGAAGGTATTTCAAAACATCCGAAAAAGATCCAGTTTCTCTTCCTTCTCCAGTTAAAACTTCCCTTAATATCCTTAAGACATGCCTGCGCCCTCTTCGAGGATGAACTGCCTTCTCCACTCCAGAAGAAAAAGTAAATAAAGACAACCTATCATTATTTCTCAGAGAAGAGAACCCC
The DNA here is from genome assembly GCA_027065215.1 of Candidatus Omnitrophota bacterium. Classification (GTDB taxonomy): domain Bacteria; phylum Omnitrophota; class Gorgyraeia; order S143-82; family S143-82; genus S143-82. Next base: position 1,646 of record JAMOOT010000148.1, read on the forward strand.
AAGCCAGCACAAACCTCTGCCACCAAATCTTTCTTTGTGGGATACCTAAAACCAACTGACATCGAAGGAGAGACATCAACCACTAAGACCAAATTTAACTGTCGCTCTTCAACGAACTTTTTCGTGAACGGCCGAGCATAACGCGCAGTAACATTCCAATCAATAGATTGAACATCATCGCCCGGGACATATTCTCTAACCTCAGCAAACTCTATCCCCCTTCCCTTGAACACCGAAGAATATGCCCCTGAAAACGCCTCATCAACTTTCTTTCTAACTACCACCTCTATGTATTTTATTCTTCGGGTAAGATCTGTGATCTCCATTCTCCCCCCTATTCTGATGTTTTCCGAGAAGAGACAATAAAACCAGTATGGGCCACCATCCTATGCGCTGGCCTGAGGGACCTCGTTCCTGCTTCCCAAGGCCGCAGCATAGTCTCAAAAATTTTTACATCAAAAACACCCCCAGCCTTCATCAACTCATCCCAATACCGTTTGACCTGAAGAGTGGTTGGTATAAAAGTAAGAATAAAGGCACCCGGCTTAACCGCATCCCTGACCGATGTAAATACCGTCCATGGTTCAGGCACATCTATAAATGCAGCATCAAACCCTCTTTCCTCTATTCCAAAACTCGCATCTGCCACCACTACAGAAAAGTTAGGGCACGGTCCAAGCATAGCCTCGACGCGTTTTCTCCCCTCCTTGGCAAAGTCACTCCTACGTTCATAGGTAACAAGTTCTCCTTGCGGCCCAACCGCATTCAATATCGCCATACTCAAGGCCCCAGCCCCTAACCCCACCTCCAATACTCTATCCCCTGAACGCACATCCGCAAAAAAGAGCAATACACCTAAGTCTTTTCCATATATAGGTTGGACATTCCTCTTTACATGCCTAACATATTGCTCCATAGACGGACGAAAAAAGTATGCCCAACGATTAGGTTCTAACTCTATAAAACAACCTTCCCTCTGTCCTAATACTATCTCATGGAGATACTGGCGCCCATAGAGAGAAAAACGCCGCCCATGGGAAAGACGAAACAACCTTTCTCTACCCTTTTTATCTACAGCGATTACCAAATCACCCTCTTTGAACAAATCCCCTCGCCTATCCATAACACTTCATTATAACACAAGGTAAACATGTCTTTTGGAACAAGAATAAAAAAGGCGGTGGAACCCTCCACCGCCTCTCTACCACCTAAAAACAACCACTAAATATCAAAGTATAAATAAAACTCATGAGGATGTGGCCGAAGGTTAACCCCCTCAATCTCTACATTTCGCTTGTATTCGATCCATGTCTCAATAACATCCTTAGTAAACACATCCCCCCTTAGCAAAAACTCACAATCCTTCTCCAAGGCATTAAGGGCCTCCTCCAATGACCTCGGAACGCTTTTAATCTTATTCCGCTCACGAGTTGATAATTCATAAACGTTCTTATCAAAGGCATTGCCCGGATCTATCTTATTGATGACTCCATCAATCCCCGCCATAAGCATTGCAGCAAAGGCCAGATAAGGATTGCACGATGGGTCTGGTGGCCGAAACTCGATTCGCTTGGCCTTAGGATTGTCGCTATACATCGGAATCCTGATGGCTGCGGAACGGTTCCTTGCTGAATACACCAGATTAACTGGCGCCTCAAAACCCGGGATTAATCTCTTATAAGAGTTGGTAGTCGGTGCAGCAAACGCAAGCACTGCAGGCGCATGCTTTAACAACCCACCAATGTACCAAAGAGCGATTTGGCTCAAAGAAGCATAACCATCTTTATCATAAAATATGTTCTGATCCCCTTTCCAAAGGCTTTGATGGGTATGCATTCCAGAACCATTATCTCCAAATATCGGTTTAGGCATAAACGTTACCGTCTTATTATACCGACGGGCCAAATTTTTAATCACGTACTTATAAATAAGCAAATTGTCAGCAGTACGAGTTAATGTTCCATAACGAATATCTATCTCACACTGTCCACCACTCGAGACCTCATGGTGGTGTACCTCAATTGGCACCCCTAAGGAACGAAGCGTAAGCATTATTTCATTCCTGAACTCCTGAAGTGTATCATGGGGTGGTACTGGAAAGTAACCTTCCTTGTACCTGGGTTTATAACCCAAATTAGGATTTTCCTCTCTACCTGTATTCCAGTCCCCTTCAATGGAATCAACAAAGTAAAAGCCAAAATTCTCCCCTTGGTCAAATCTAACATCGTCAAAGACAAAGAATTCAGCCTCCGGCCCCCAATAACTCAAATCAGCAATACCACTCTCCTTCAAGAACCTCTCTGCCTTTTTGGCAATATATCGGGGATCTCTTGTATAGGGCTGCTTAGTAATAGGGTCGTATATATCACATATGACAACCAGGGTGGGCGTTTTTGCCACAGGGTCCACAAACGCGGTATCCAAGTCCATTCTCAAGATCATATCACTCTCTTGTATCTTCTGGAACCCGCGAATGGACGAACCATCAAAACCAATACCATCTTTTAGTATCCCATTCCCTTCTTCTATATCTGCCAAGACCTCCTCCGCCGGCAAAGAAAAGTGCTGCCAAAGACCCGGTAAATCATTGAATCTTAAATCAACTACCTTAATATCATTTTCCAAGATCATCCTTCTAATATCTTCCGGACTTTTTCTCGAATACCCTTCTGCCTTAATAACCAAACTACTCATAATCAACACCTCCTACCAAAAAGTTAAAGAAAATAATACCAGCATACGAAATCAAATGTAAGACACAACACCCGTCAGGATGCACACTTAGGTAGGACACCATCGCCCTTATTCGCGGACTTCATTGCCCAAATTATGAATTTTAACTCATTATCTTATATTGTCAACTACAAATTAATTATCCTCTGACATAACTCATCAGCCAACGCCAAATCGTGTGTGATAAAGAGTCCGGACCAATTAAACTGACCCTGCAATCTTTTTATTAAACCAACTATCTGCCGCTCTATTCTCCTATCTAATGAGGACGTTACCTCATCAAAGACTATCACCTCTGGTTGAACCATCAATGCACGTGCAATAGCAACCCTCTGACGCTGCCCCCCTGATAACTGTTTTGGATAACGACTTATCAACTCACCCGATAGACCCACTAATTCAAGATAATACATAGCGAATTTCCGCCAATCCCTTTTCCTATCAGGATAATGTATCTTTATCGCTTCATAAAGGTATGTTCCTATTTTGTAAAGTGGGTCTATTGACGAAAGGGGATCTTGAAACACAATCTGAACCGATCTGGCAAAACCTCTCCTATCCTTTCTTACCCAATCCCTTACCTCACGACCTAATACCTTTACGCTCCCCAAATAGCCTTCCAACCCTGCTACTATCCGCCCCAATGTGCTTTTACCACTCCCAGATGGTCCAACCACCCCCACAATCTCCCCACGCTTCACTACGAAAGAGAGGCCATCTATCACCTTTTCCTCTATTGAAGAAATCAATCCCGATTTAACAAAGGTCTTCTTAATATCCTTGGCCCTTATTGCTATTGATTCTAATTCTTTTGCATCCGACATAATTTACTGCCTCTTCGTCATGAGAGATAAACAAAAACGCACTACCCGACCTCTCCACCAGTTCCATTACTAATTTTAATATCTCTCTCCGAAGGTCAGCATCCAGTGAACTCGTAATCTCATCGCCTATAAGTAATTTTGGCTCTAATGCTATCGTTTGAGCGATTGCCACCCGTTGTGCCATTCCACCGCTTAATTGGAAAGGATATTTCTTAAAACTGTCTCTATCCAATCCTACCTCGAATAAGACCTTTCTTGCCTTCTCTATTGCCACAATCTTAGGGAGATTCTTTTTTACCTCTAAAACCTCTGCCACTATTTGTTCGGCCGTCATAAGAGGATTAAGATAGGCATGAGGCTGTTGAAACACTATTCCGATCTCTGTCCCTCTAATCCTTTGCAATCTTTTACTTGAGACCAATTCTCCCTCAAAATAAATCTTCCCTTCCATCATAGCATTCTCAGGCAAAAGCCCTAATATAGCCAAGGCAATCGAAGATTTTCCCACTCCCGAAGGCCCTAACAAGGCCACCTTATCCCCGGGCCAAAGCACAAGAGAAAATCCTCGAATTACCCAATTAAATCCAACAGGAGCATCATACCCTATCCCAACATCTTCCAATTTTAAGATCGGATTGGTCTTAAGCACTTGCACCCTATCTTATCCTGGTTCTGGTCTCTATGGCCTTAGCTATAGTGACTGCATCCATATACTCTATATTAGCCCCAACTGGAATTCCCATTCCAATTCGCGACATAGAAACCGGATAAGAAGACAAAAACTCCTGCAGATAAAGTGCGGTTATCTCTCCTTCGCTATCGGCATCAGTAGCAATAATAACCTCTCTTACAAGACCTGATTCCAGAATCTTCTTTAATTTGGTAAGATTTAGCGCTTTTTTCCCCTCATCAACCGGTGAAAGACTGCCCAAAAGCACGTAATACATCCCCTTATAATAACCAGTTTTTTCAATGACCGAAACATCCGACGGCCGTTCCACAATACAAAGCACCGACTTATCTCGATCTGCGTCAGCACATATTGGGCATATCTCTGACTCCGAAAAATTATTGCAGACCTGACAAAACCTTATCTTCTCCCTCATATAAAAAAGGGCAGAGGCCAATCTCTTGGTCTCCTCCTTAGGCCTCTCCAAGAGATGGAAGACTATCCTCTCAGCGCTCTTCTGACCTATCCCCGGCAATTTCGATAGTTCATCTATGGACCTGCGAACCAAGTCAGGATATAGGGCCATTGCCTTCTTTCAACCTCCCTCTTTCCACTACTTTGCCCCCAAAGGTCTTCAAAATCATATCTATCTTTTCCTCTAAAACCGGATCCTTGTCTCCATCTTTTGCCTTTGGTAAAACTGAAAACTTGAATCTCAATTCCCTGCCTAAGATTCGTTTTAATGTCTCCCGTAAGGCCGAGATATGGCGTTCCTCCTTCATACTCTCGAATGAAAAACGCTGATTAAACATCACCTCCAAAACATCACCATTGACCTTCACTGACCAAACATCCTGTAATACATGGGCCAGAAGCATATTCCTTTCCCTCATCAACTCCACCAAAACCTTTCTCCAAAAATCAGGTATAACCCGCTCAATTTTATGCTGTCCAGATTTGGGATGATCTGTTAAAACTCGCTGAGACTTTCGATAATCTGCCTTGACTGCTGTAACTGAATCAACACCTATCCTGGGCTTTACCTCTCTACGAGGCTGTGAAGGGACAGAAACAGATTTTAGTGTCTCAGATACCGGCTTAAACCTTGATCTCCTCGCTATTTTCACAAATCCAAGTTCCATTGCCAACCTATCAAGAACCCCTGTTCTTACCCAAGACCTCATCTTTATGAGAACCTGCAATATATAGAACAACTCAAACTCATCCAGTTGACCTTTAATATTCCGCACCAATTCCTGCTGACTTCCTGAAACAGCCCATAGATCTTGCCCAACCCCCTCAACAGCCAACAGGCAGGCTCTAAAAGTGTTTTCCAAATAATCCAACATAGAGTCTATATTTACACCCTCTACCAAAATCCGATCTACCAACCGAATTAGTTCCTCTATATTGCCTTTCACCAAGGCCAATATCACTTCCTTAAACAAACCCTCTCTATCTCCCACCGATAACAATTCCACTAAATCCTTCCATTGCAGATCTGAACTCTCCTTGAGGGTCAAAACCTGTTCTAATAACGCACCTGCATCACGAAAAGAGCCATTGGCCCTCTCTACAACAAATTCCACAATCTCTGATTCCAATTCTATCCCCTCACTTGCCGTAATAAATCCTATATAGTCTCGAATTGCCGAATCTGAAGCACGGGTAAATTCTACTTTCTGACACCTGGAGAGCACCGTGGGAGGAAGTTTATGCGGATGAGTAGTAGCCAGTACAAACTTAACATGCTCTGGCGGTTCCTCCAAGGTCTTTAGCAAGGCATTAAACGCCTCAAGTGTAAGCATATGTACCTCATCAATGATATAAACCTTATATTTAGCCCTTACTGGAGCAAACTTTACTGCCTCCCTTAATTGACGGACCTCATCAATCCTTCTATTTGAAGCAGCATCTATTTCAACAACGTCAAGGCTTTTCCCTGAATTAATCTCTTCGCAAATCTCACATTTATTGCATGGTTCATTTTCTTCTGGACCTAAACAATTAATCAATTTTGCGAACAGTCGTGCAGTGGAGGTCTTACCAACTCCATGAGGCCCAGAGAATAAATAAGCCGGAGCAACCGAACCACTACGGTAAGCCGATTGCAATAAACTTATCACCTGCTCTTGGCCAACCAATTCAGAAAACCTACGCGGACGATATTTTTGTACAAAGGGTTGATAATTAGACATCACATAGCCTGTTCAGTAAGCCTTTCTTTCAATTCCTCTATCTGCTCCCTTAATTCATCAGGCAATCCCAAGATATCCGTATCCATAAATCCTCGAATAATTAACGAACGAGCCACTTTTTCCTCTATCCCTCGACTTGCCAAATACTCTATCTCCTCCTTACTTATCTTTCCGATAGCTGCCTCGTGAGACAGGTCAACATCCCTATAATCAGTCTGAAGTTCTGGTATTGCATGAATGGTGCCTTGTTCACTAACAATAAGCCCTTGACACTCCAAATGAGCCCTTACACCAGGGGTCTTGGCATACAGGTGACCACGGGCAATGATCTTACCCCCCATAGAGACCGTTCTGCTGACAATCTCTGCCGAGGTATCTGGTGCAGCCAAAATAACCCGAGACCCAACATCCTGCAAACACCCTTTATGACCCAATATAATCGAACTAAAACTTGCCCGGGCCTTCCTCCCCTTTAGGACGCAAGTCGGATACATAACAACCTCTTTAACTGGCTTGAGGCTGACATAATTTGACACAAACGTTCCACCTTCCTCCACCACTGCAATCGATTTAGGCCGAACCACCATACTATCATTCCAAGAATGAATCATAGTAAAATTTAGATAGCCATTTCTCATAACAATATATTCTGAAATTCCAAGGTGAAAGGCATCGGTTGCCGCTTTATCTGAAGCACAACCATTTATCACATAGGCCTGCGCACCTTCCTCTACCAATATGATATTGTGAACCTTTTGAGAAAAAGATTTTTTCTTTAAAAAAAGGCACACTTGGACTGGCAAGGTAACCTTTGCACCTTTCTTTATAACCAAGAAAAAACCACCTTGGGTATCCCTTGGAAAATCTTCTCCTACTGCAGTAAAGGCCATACCAAAGAACTTCTTGTATTGAGGATATCGATTCAATGCCTCCTCTGTTGGTATCAACTCAATCCCCTGAAACATAGAACGAAACAAAGACGGCCTCTCATCAACCTGCACAAAAGTGGCAGCACGGCCCTTTTCTGAGAGATCTACCCCAGATGAAAGCAAGTCTTCCTTAGGTAATGAATCCAGTATGTTCTTTTGAGCCTCACTCCGCATGACGAACCGTACATTCCTTACACTTTTCGTATCCGTAGTCCCTAATTGTCTCAAACAACTTGTGGGGATTACCCACGCAATATAGATTCCCATCTAACATAAGGCATCCATCGGTAGCCTCTATGTACTCTATTATGTAGCCAGTATGGGTTATAACAAAACAACTGGCCCCGCTCTCTCTGAGATATTCATCCAATACCCTACCCATAATAGAGATGTTTTCTATATCTACACCAGATTCCGGCTCATCCAATAAGATTAACTTAGGCTGCATAAGTATAATCTGCAGGAGTTCAACGCGTTTCATCTCTCCACCTGAAAAATCTACATTCAAATCCCGGTCAAATAAATATCCCAAATTAAGCAATTGCACATACTTGTTTATTTTCTCCTCATCTTCACACAGAATTCTTGCTACTTGAGACAATTTCACACCCCGTACGCCTGGGGGATGCTGAAACATCATAGATATTCCTAATCTTGCCCTCTCATCTACAGACAAACCGTTAATCACACGATCTTCAAAGATTATTTCACCAGACAAAATATCATAACCAGAAATGCCCATTATCGCTTTGAGAAGTGTGCTCTTCCCACTCCCATTTGGGCCAAAGAGGACAAATACCCGTCCCTCCCCTATAGACAATTCAATATCTGACAGAATCCGCCTGCTCCCAACTCCCACTGAAAGATTGTGTATCTCCAATCTGGCCATTCCATCCCTTTCAATTAAGATACAATTCCCACATCCAATACCAACTCAAACAATCCTACACAAAATATGTTTCATCCATTATACCAAACAAAAAGACCCGTTCCAAATCCCCCCTTATCTCCCTACCATTCAGAAACAAAACGCATTGTATAACAGGCAATTATGCAGGAACTCTCAAGTATACATATGCATTTATCATCCAAACTACACCTTCTCAAGGGCCTCCTCAAGATCAGATATTATATCCTCTATAGCCTCCAATCCCACCGAGAGCCTAACAAATCCCTCATCGATCCCACAGGCCCTTAACTCCTCTGGTGAAAGTTGCTGGTGGGTAGTAGAAGCGGGATGTATAACCAGTGATCTGGCATCCCCTACATTAGCCAGATGATAAAATAAAGACAAATTCTCAATAAACTTCTTACCCGCCTCCTTTCCTCCAGCAAGAGAAAAACAAAGCATTCCACCATACAAATTTCGGGTAAAATACTTCTTAGCCAACTCATGCCCATCGGTCCCAACCAATCCCGGGTAAAACACCCTATTAACTTTGGGATGCCCCTCCAAATACTCGGCCACAGCTATGGCATTCTCACTATGTCTTTGCATTCGCAGATGCAATGTCTCCACTCCCAAAAGGATAAGATAGGCATTCATAGGGCTAAGACAGGCACCTATATCCCGTAATAAAAGGTGCCTCAATCTGGCAGAAAAAAGTTGTCCACCAAATTTATCCTTAAAGTTCAACCCATGATAAGCAACTTCATTCCCTACCAGCCTCTCAAACCTACCACTCCCCTCCCAATCAAATCTACCCCCATCCACGACGATTCCTCCAATAGAAGTTCCATGTCCACTAAGGTATTTGGTCAAAGAATGCACTACTATATCTGCCCCCCATCTTATCGGCTGAACCAAATAAGGGGTAGCAAAGGTATTGTCCACTATCAACGGGAGGTTATGCCTATGCGCTACTTCGCTAACTGTTTCGATATCCAA
>JAMOOT010000149.1 GCA_027065215.1 Candidatus Omnitrophota bacterium
TCTGCCCCAACCCTCCAGTCAACACACTCATCTACCCTTAGGCCAACCCTTGTGGAGAGAACAGAGAGCAGATCTCTTAATCTTTTCTCCTGAACCTGCCCCCAATCTCCTCTCAAAATCCTACCCAGTAGATCAAACAATGTTGGATACAAGATCATCAAATCCTCATACGGCCAGTCCTGAATAAGAGCCCGCAACTCATCTATATCTTTCTTATATCCTGTCAAGATCTCAGGCCTATACCAAGATAAAGCAAACTTCGTCTTTAAGTTCAGTATCTTTTGCATAACACTGAGTGAGTGCATAACATCTGATGGATATGCCATCTTTTTACGCTCCAGATCCTTATCCTTTACTTCAGAAGAATAAGATAACAATGTAGTCCTCTCAGTTTGTCTAATAGATTCAAATAGCCTTGAAAGATAAGGAGATATCTTATTTAAACCCTGTATAGCCACCTTAAAAGAATCCCAATCCTCTGCCACCAATGACAGTCGCGCTAACACAAAATAAGAAAATAAGAACGACTTATCAGACGGCATTGGAGAAGGAACTATCCTTTGAAGGAACTGGATTACACAACGGGCCTCTTCCCGTGAAATGAAAATCTTGTTCACTACCCGATCGTAGATCTCACGAAGAATATCACTAAAAAGTGATCTGGCAAATAAAGAAGAATATTTTACATCTTTTATATCTGAAGTAAATGAAGGAGGTAATTTTTGAATCAACTGCCCTATATCTTCCTTGCTAAGCAAAAGCAGGCCCAAAAGTCCGATAAGTCTGTCTTCCCCTCTTCTTGCAGATTTTATTAAATCCCACAACTCCGAGACTATTGGCTGAGCATCCTCTAAAAGGGAATTAAGATCTGAGTAAAACCCCATTCTTTTCAAGGAAAGGGCAGAAAACGTGTAAGAAAGGGCATTATTTTCACTGGTTCGGGCTACTGCATACAAGCCTTCCCAATCACCCTTCAGATAAAATATCCTCAAAAGGGCAAGGGAAAACTTATATCCTCCATCCAATCGATTTTGGTAAGATTTCTCCTGCATAATATCGAATAAACGAGTATCAAACTCCCCATTTTCTATCATATCCTGAAACAGATTCAGCATCCGTTCATCTTGCCCTCGCAGGAAAAATAAGTTAGCAAAGATCTCAGGACGTTTTTTAACAACCTTAATGATATACTCTCGTGGTAGAAATTGAGTTAGACGGTACAATATTGAAGGATTCCCACGGGAATATCTCAAGAAAAACAAATCAAACAAATCGTATCCAAACCTCTCCTGTGAAGAGATATAAGTTGCCAATCGTCTTAACTCCCCCTCAGAAACATCCTTGCCCAACAATAACCGCAGTGTCAGCCAATGCGCCCAAAGATCATCATCACTGTTGTGATGCAGTGAGATCTCACCCACAGATTGAACTGGTCTGGACTCCAAGATAGCTTGGATAAGAGGTAAAGAACCATCTATAACCTTCTTCCGGATCTCATCATTTAAGGCAAGACAATTCATCACCTTTACAACTGTAGGACAGGTAATATTGGCCTTCTCTATCAAGCCAGCCAACCACACCAGAGTCCAAGCAACATCTATCTTCCCTCCTTCACTATTTATATCTTCAACAATAGCCTGCTCTACCTTCAGGATCGGTATAAATTCCAAAAGCCGCAATTCCACTATACTTGACTTGCCCATCAAATCAGCATACCAATCCAACACAGACCTACCCAAACAGAAGGCATAACTTACAATGGTTACATCTTCAACATTTGATGGCAGCCTTTTACTGTAATCAATACTCACAATCCCCCGCCACAACAAATCAAGAAAATATCTTCTTTCAATGGGAGTTAGCGATTCGATCCAGTCGGGATTCTTATCTAACCTTTCTACGAGAGGAGAAATAACCCTCTCTAACCACAAACACTGATGGAATGGATCCAAATCACTGAGTCTATCCATAATGGTTTCAATCTGTGTGCGGTTGAATAAAAACCAACTCAATTCTGGAAGAGATATGTTCTTCCTTGACAAGACA
>JAMOOT010000150.1 GCA_027065215.1 Candidatus Omnitrophota bacterium
TGGCAAAGATGTCGCCCAATACATTACGCGCTCCACCGCAGGTGATAAATCAGGTGGTGAATACGCTGTTAAACAACGCGCCTGCCAGTTTTTCTCTCCAGCAGCAGATAAGTCAGATTAGTCAGACCCTTAATAACCTTAATAACTCTGCCAACAACCAATCGCTTAATCCTCAACAGATGAATAATTTGTTCTCTCAACTTAACCAATTAAAACAGAATCTTGAATCCCTCCCGCTTTCTCAAGAAGGTAATGATTTGTTGAATGCTGTGAATAGCGTTTTGGAGAATTGGGGGAATGTTGATTTGAGGCAGGACAATGAATTGAAGGAGAAACTAAGTAAATTTAATGGTTATTTGACGAGAAATCTTCAATCTCGGGAACTCATTGAAGGCATTGTAGCTGATCAAGTTGCAAAATTACATGAAGCCTTATCTCAAGGATCGAAACGGGATATAGAGGCCTTTGCTAACGAATTAAGACAGATCTTGGTGGAGTTTCATTGGGTACTTCCTTTGAATTGGAGAGGGAGAGAGAAGGTAAATCAGGTTATTGCAGATCTTGAAAGATTAAGATCGGTTGAGGACTTAGGTGATAGGTGGGATCTTCTAAATCAAATAAGGGAAGATCTACAGGAAGTAAGAAAGATACAAAAGAATTTGGCTAAGGAGAGGTCGGTTAATCTCCAACCGCTGGAGGTGATAAATAGAATCCGGGATCAGATATCGGAGATGGGGGATAAAGAGGATGTGCTTAGTGTGGTCTCGAGTGTGGAGAAGATTATTGATGAGTCCAACTTGGACGATAACCAGAAGGAGAAGTTGAAATCTAAATTTGTCCCGCTTGTGATCAATCCAACCCTTTCATATAATCAGGTCCTTCGTATTGGTGGCTATGAGCGGTTGTTAAAGGATAAGTTTGGAATAACAGACGAAGGTTTACTTAGAAAGGAACTCTTCCGCGCAAAAGATATGAGTGTGTCGGAATTGGTTAACCAATTCTCTTTAAGGTCTGGTTCTGTTAAGAGGTGGTTTGTTAGACGAGGGACATCTGCATTGATGGGAGGGCAGAATAGGTGGCGTGAGGTAAAGAAAAAATGGAAAGATAGCACCAAGCCGTTTTGGAAGAGGGCAATTAGCGCAGGAAAAGAAATCACTGTGGGTATGGGTAAAGATGTATCTCATTATCTTATGTGGTCTTCTCTCTTGGTTGATCAGGAAATGAAATTGCCAGAGGAGATAAGGGAAGGGATTGCAGAAAAAGTCAAAGGTATAAAGAAGGATTTGGGGATGAATTTCTCGTCTCGTATAAAGGAGCAGTTCAATCCAAGGACCCCAGGACTTCGCAAATTTGCAAAGGTGGCGGCAAGTCCAAGGACATTACTTCTCTTGGCTTTGCCGTTTGGGGTCTTTGGGGTGGGAACTGCTGCAGCTGCTACGACTGTAGCTGCTACTGTAAAGGCAGCTTTAATGGGTATTGGAGGGATACTGGCGAAGTTGGGCCCTGCTGCGGGTGTTGTGGGTATGCTTGGCTTTATGTTCTTCCAAAAGAAAGATTGGTCGGTTAAGGTGGCAGATACGGATGATTTCTTGAGAAAAATAGGGGTGGACTACTCTGGGTTGAGTGAGGAATTTAGAAGGTCTCTTGCCTATTCCTTGCTTACCAAGAAACCTGTTGATGCTTGGAAGAGGGATAGAGATAGATTCATACGGGCAATGAAGGCGTTGGGAGTGGATGAAGATGAGGCAATAAGGAGGGCGGATTACCATTTCATAAGCAAATTCAATTCTGGTTCGCTGAAGGATAAGGTGAATATATTAGCACAGGTCCTCCCTGAAGATAACGAGTGGAAACAGGTGTTTATTGAGGTCTCTGCGACAACCAATCCGTTTGAACGGCTCTCTGATATCCCGAAGATTGGAAAGTTCTTTGGAGACGAAGAGAGTGAGGATAAAAAGGTCCTTTCAGACCTCGCCCGGGCAATGGTGAATAATGGGGTGAAGATAGAGGAATACGAACAGGCTAAGGCGGTTGAATCG
>JAMOOT010000151.1 GCA_027065215.1 Candidatus Omnitrophota bacterium
CAAAAAAGGAAAAACAAATGCGGATGGAAAATATGATTTAGGTTGGGTTAAAGCGGAGAAAGTGATAGTGAGGATAAATGGCGCTGATCTGCCGTTGGGTATGTTTCCAAGAAAGGATGCTATAACAGTAAGGCCTGCAGAGGGTAGGGAACAAAGGATAGATTTCGCTGTTAGGTATGTTACGGGGATAAGAGGTTATGTTTTTGTTGATTCAAATAAGAATAACAAGTTGGATCCAGGTGAAGAATTAATAGAAGGTATCAGGATGTGCGTGGAAGATAAGTGTCATTATACTGACCTGCAAGGAAGTTTCGCGATATCAGATCTGTCTCCAGGAGAACATGACATATCTTTGGATCTTACCTCTCTCCCCGAAGGGGTGTTCCCGAACTTTCCGGTTCGGATGAAGGTGCTCTTGTCACAAGGACAAGAGAAAAAGGTTTATTTTCCTCTGCAAAGGAGATGAACTCCCGCGTTTTCAGGAAATCCATTATCTTTTTTAAGTGCTGGCATTAAAAAGACCCTATTTATGTAAAATATTTCCATAATATTTGACAATCAATTTTTATTCTTTTATACTTGTAGTAATAAGTAAAAGGCAGGTGCAAAGGATGAAAATCAAAGCTGATACACCACATTATATTACACAAAAAGTTTGGCCCTTAATAGTATGTTTTCTAATTGCATTTATATCCTCGGTTTGGGCAGAGGTGGAGATAGGGGCGTATTTGGGAACAAGTTCTCCTGCCAAAGGGGATGTGGTAAATTTTGAGAACAAGGTTGATCACCATATTGCCTCGGTTCTTGTCTATACAGCAATGTCTCCATTTGGTGTCAATTCGATTTCTCAGGATGTGATGGATGCAGTCTATTATCATGATGGTTATCCAACGGGAACCTCTTTGCAGGTTACCTTTGAACCATGGGTTGATTTGTCTGATATCTCATCCGGGAAATATGATTATAACTTAACTGCCTTTGCTAATCGTCTTGCTTCTTATCCTGGGACGGTTCGGTTTAGGTTTGGCCATGAGATGATACAGGACGATGTCCCTAACAATGGAGGCGAGTGGTACCCATGGCAAGATCATCCGGAAGAATATAAGTCTGCCTATCAGCATGTTTGGTCTTTGTTTAAAGAAGCGGGCGTTAGCAATGTAGAGTTTGTCTGGTCTCCTAATCAGCATCTTTCGGATTATGAGGTTTTGAAAAAATATTATCCTGGAAAACAATATGTGGATTGGATAGGTATTGATGGGTATGGTTATCCTGGAACGAGTTTTGATACAATCTTTGAAGCGATTTATAAGGCGATAGTAGAACATCCTGAGATATTTGGAGATAAGGACATAATGTTGGGCGAATTTGCTGCAATGGAAGGGGACTATAAAGCTGCATGGATTCAAGATGCCTTCAATAAGATAAAGGCAGAGTACGATAAGATAAAGGCGGTATATTGGTTCGATGTGGATAAAGAGCATGATTGGAGAATAGATTCAGACGAGAACTCATTAGAGGCGTTTCGCGAGGCAATAAATGATCCTTATTTTGTTGGGCATTACACTACTAATGGGAATGGTAGCAATGTTCCTTCAAAGACAGAAGGGTTACGGATGAGAGAAACATTTCACATTAAGGTAAATGTACCAGGGGTAACTAAATTCATTGTTTCGATTAATAAGGTTAATTCTGATAACTCTTGGACTCATTCCAGTGAGATAGATTTTGGCACACTCTCTTTTGATGAACAAAATAAGGTGTTTAGGTCTTCTGTGTATTATGTTGTGGATGTAGGTGTTATCTGTAATACAGGAGAATGGCAGTTGATTCATGAACCAGGAAGTATCATTGGCCCGAATGGGAATACCTTAGACTTTAATGTTAATGTGACTTTTGTAAATATGAAACAGAACGGTAAGGAGGAGGTGATAGAGAAACTCGTATATGCACATAGTAGGCAAGAGTTTTCTTCTCGTGTGTTGAAAGGAAATTGGTTGAGGTTATATTATGGATTGGCAACAGGAGTAGCGGACGCCCC
>JAMOOT010000152.1 GCA_027065215.1 Candidatus Omnitrophota bacterium
ACACCCCTGTATCCTAACATTGGATTGTCTTCCACCTGCTCAAACAAAAGCCCGCCTACGAGATTTCTGTATTCATTTGTTTTAAAGTCTGTGGTCCTATAGATAATTTCCCTGCCATAAAATGCCATGGCAAAAAGGGCCAGCCCTTGTGCAAGGGATTGTACATATAATTCCTTTCCTGTCCTATATCCTTTGCTTTTGATGTGATTTGCGATTTTCTTTGGCAAGTTCCTTACATCGTCCATCCTCTGGCCAAGACCTACTTTTTGGGCAACATCTTCCCTTAACCTCTTTATCCTCTCAATTACATGTCTAACTTCTGGGTCGTCTTTTATCCTTTGATAGTGAAAATTGATGTTCTCCTCTATTTCTTCTTTCTTTTGTCTATCTTCAGGGGAATCTCCAAGGGTAAGTAATTTATCATAGTAACCCATTACATAGGCAATGTGTTCTTTGATATCAGTTGATGTCTTTATTTCATTTAAATAGTGTGTTGCATTTTCTAAATATGAATCCAGTGCTCTGTCGCATTCTCTTATTTTTCTTTGAACTGCCAACTCTTCCTCTCTTCCTGCTGTAACCTTTGCACTGAGTTCCTCTATCTTGTCTGTTAGGCCAGAGATTATACCTACATACTTTCTCAAATTTAGATCAAAGGTCAAAATTCCATTGTCCAGTTGTTCTTTTATTATCTTTGTAAGTTCATTATCAAGTTCTTTTAATTTTTCTTCTACAAAAATATTAAGCGTCCCATTATCATAGGCTTCAAGAGCCATTGGATGGACACCTATATTTCCAAGCATAAATTCGGCACGCAGCAGTCCTACTTCAAAATCAGGAGAGTATCTCAGTCTGGAAAGAAACATTGCCTGTCCCACATCCGCAAGTATTAACCCTATTTTTGTCTTGGTTGGTGGGAGTTTAGATACATCTACCTCTCCCCCAACTTCTATTAGAGGAAGTGCTCCCCTATACACCTTTCCCCTTGAACCATCAACAGTTACTTCCTGCCCATCTAAAGCCCTTAATGATTCAACTTTATTTATACCAATAACTGAGGGTATGCCTAGTTCTCTGGAAGTTATGGCAGCATGGGATGTATCTCCACCTGCACTTGCAAGTATTGCAGAAGCTATCCTCATCCCTGGCACCATATCAGGGTCTGTCCTCTCAGCAGCCAGTATATCCCCTTTATTGATCTTATTTAATTCCAGGGCAGAGCGTAAGAATCTTACCTTACCACTACCTGCCCCCCTGGATGCACCATTTCCAGTAAGGAGAACCTCAGCATGCTCTAAGGCCTTGGGGTCTACTTCCAATCTTTTCATATAGATGGTATACGGGTGTTTTTCAAACTCAATATTCCATCTAGTTTCAGGCCTTGCCTGAACAAACCAGAGTCTATCCCATTCATCTATACAAAACTCAGTATCCATTATGATTCCGCCATAGGCCTGGCTTATTTTCCTGACACCCCTGGCAACTTCTTCTGCCTGGGCAAGTGAAAGTGACCACTTATAAACCTCATCTTCTGGGACACTTACAACAACAGTTCCGCTTCCATCGTCTTTGTATACAATTTTTTTGTCTTTTTTACCCATTTGTCTGATAACAACTTCTTGCCCATCATCCCTTTGAAAAACATAATATTTATCTGGGGTGACCATTCCAGATACAACTGCTTCTCCAAGACCATAACTTGCATCAATGGATACCAGGTCATTTCTATCAGTTCCTCTGCAACCAGTAGCTGTATCAGCAGAAAAAGCTGTTCCAGAAATCACTGGATTAATCATCCTCATTATACAAACTGATAGAGATGTATTTTCAATAGCCCATTCTTTTTTTGCATTTTCAGCAATAGTATCATCACCAGTTTTTTCAGCAAGGTCCACTGCATCTAGAATTGCTTCTCTTCTATATGTCATTGAACGCAGATTATAAGCGGATGCACAGTCCCATTGATAGGCCACTATTACCTCATCTTCAGAAGTTATATTTAAGTAGGTGTCTTGGAGCCC
>JAMOOT010000153.1 GCA_027065215.1 Candidatus Omnitrophota bacterium
TTGAATCCAGATTTTGGCAATATAGTGGGGATAACACAGGGGGAATTGGAGGAGTATTTGGGGGAGGAGATAAATAAGTATGGAGTGAGTTTAGAAGAAGTAAAAGAGTGGTATAACGGGTATAACTTTTTAGGGGACAGTTTATACAATCCGTTTGATATATTGAAGTTTGTAAAGAATAAATGCGTGTTTAAGGATTACTGGTTCAGCACAGGGACGCCAAATTTTCTGATAAAGTTGATAGAGAGTGGGAACTTCTACTTGCCAGAGATGAGTAATCTGGTAGTTGGGGAAGAGATGATGGATAGGTTTGACGTAGAGAATATAAGGCCGGAAGTGATATTGTATCAAGCGGGGTATCTGACGATAGATGAGGTGATAAGACAGCCGACAGGGGAGGTAAATTACAGGTTAAAGGTGCCGAATAAAGAGGTACGTATAAGTTTGAATAATGTGATACTGGATTATATGTTTGAGATAAAAGAGAGGGATAGAAGTGAAATAAAGAGTGGATTGTATTTTGCATTGGAAAGAGGAGATATAGAAGGGATAAAGGGGTGGATAAAGAGGTTATTTGAGTCCATCCCATATCATTACCACACAAATAATCCGATTAGTCAGTATGAAGGGTATTATGCAAGTGTCTTGTTTTCGTTTTTTATGTCCACAGGCTATGAGGTAAGGGGAGAGGATGTAAGCAGGAGAGGCAGGGCAGATATAGTGGTGTTGGCAAAAGATAAGGTATATGTGGTAGAGATAAAGACAGATGCCCAGGAGGTAGCGATAAAGCAGATAGAGGAGAGGAGGTATTGGGAGAAGTATGAGGGGGCGGGCAAGGAGATATATTTGGTGGGGATAAATGTAGACAGTGAGGGAAGGACGGTTAGGGAGATGGAGATAAGGAGGATATAGGAGGGGTTATGGATAAGTTGATGCCGATAGGAGTGCAAGATTTTAAGAAGCTACGAACAGATGAGAAGGGGTATTTGTATATAGATAAGACAAAAGAAATACACAAGTTATTGACTACCAGTTCTGTAGTCTTTCTTTCCCGTCCGCGCAGATTTGGTAAGAGTTTGCTGTTGTCCACGATAAGGTATTTGTTTGAGGGGGAGAGGGATCTGTTTGAGGGGTTGTGGATATGTGATAAGTGGGATTGGGGAAAGAGGTATCCAGTGATATTGTTGAGTATGCCGAGTGCTGGTTCGGTTGATGATTTAAGGAAGAAGTTGGTAGAGCTGTTGTTGGAGTGTAAAGATTATTTAGGCGTAGATGTAGAGGAGGATAGGGAGATAGTTGAGAACTTTTTCCGTAGGTTGGTATTGGGTGCAGTAAAGAGGTATGGACAAAAGGTAGTGGTGTTAATAGATGAATACGATCGACCGATACTGGATAACATAGAAAAACCAGAGATAGCCAAAGAGGTGCGGGAGTATTTGAAGGGGTTTTATTCGTTATTGAAGGATTTGGATGAATATTTGAAGTTTATATTGCTGACAGGTGTAACGCGCTTTAGCAAGGCAGGGATATTTTCGGGGTTGAATAATTTGGAAGATATTTCATTGAATCCAGATTTTGGTAATATAGTGGGGATAACACAGGGGGAATTAGAGGAGTATTTAGGGGAAGAGATAAGGAGGCATAATATAGATTTGGAAGAAGTAAAAGAGTGGTATAACGGGTATAACTTTTTGGGAGATAGGTTATACAATCCGTTTGATATATTGAAGTTTGTAAAGAATAGATGCGTATTTAAGGATTACTGGTTCAGTACGGGCACGCCAAATTTTCTGATAAAGTTGATAGAGAGTGGGGATTTCTACATACCGGAGTTAAGCAATTTAGTAGTCGGTGAAGAGATGATGGATAGGTTTGATGTGGAGAATATAAGGCCGGAGGTGATACTGTATCAGGCGGGGTATTTGACGATAGATGAGATGATAGCAGAGGAAGGGTTTATAGAGTATAAGTTGCGGATACCGAATAGGGAAGTAAGGCAGGCGCTGAACAAGTTTTTG
>JAMOOT010000154.1 GCA_027065215.1 Candidatus Omnitrophota bacterium
CTAATTTAGTATTAACCTCACTGGTATCCGAGGCCGGGACATATGCATCATAATCCAAATAATAAAGTCGCTCTGCAGTACGGATAAGGCGCAAGGCGGCTACAGCCTCCTGGTTTTTACCCTCTTCAACCGAACGGATAAACATAGGAACTGCCATAGCCGCCAAGACACCGACGATAACCATCACCATTACGATCTCTATGAGTGTGAATCCACTCTTCAATATAAGCTGCCTTTCCATATCTGATTTCATTACTTGCAGTCAGGAATCACCCCCCCTAACTCATCAGGCCAATCCCCACTATGACATACATCTCCATTGGGGCGTATCTCTAATGTATATGCCTTCCTATAAGGATTTTGAACATTATCTTTCCGTTGTACCTTCCCTATCGTATTCTTGGAATCGCCGGGCTTTGCACTACCGGCCGTGGTAACATCGATTATGAGATTGAAATATTTCCCATTTGCCGTATCTATATCTAATTCGTTAATATTATTGGTAAACTGTCCATGTTCAGCATAATACCTCATCTGAGCCATTCTTACCATCCCTAACATCCTTCTGGCTTCAGAGATACGAGCCCTCTCTACGGTCTTGAAATACATCGGTCCGGCTATGGATGCTAAGATACCAATGATAACAACTACCATTATCAATTCCAATAGTGTAAAGCCAACCCGATCTCTCATAATTCACCTCCTATTATTACTCAAGCCCCCTTAAAAACTAAAATTCCTCCTCGTTGGAGTATACCACAAGATAACTTTTATGTCACCTCTCAAAGATCTACCCCATATTCAACGTGGCCATCTTGAATATAGGCAAGAAGATAGAGGCCACCAAGACCCCTATTATACCTGCCATTACCACCAACATCAATGGCTCAAACATGCTTGTAAACCTTACTAATTTGTTCTCCATCTCTTCGTCGTAATATTTAGCCACCCTGGATAGTATTGAAGATATATCTCCCACCTCTTCCCCAACAGATATCATTTGGGTCATTATTGAATCAAAAAAACCAATCTCTTCAAAGGCTACTGCTAACGGAATCCCTTCCCTCACCCGAGACTTTATCTGTAGTACATAACTGGAAACTATCTCATTGTTTGTACTTTCCGCAACTATATCCAAGGCAGTAAGGATAGGAACACCACTCTCTGATAAGATTGCAAGACTCGCTGAAATATTTTGCATAATCGCCACTCGAACAAAATCTTTTAATAGAGGCACTTCCAAAACCATAATATCTCGTAATCGCTTGCCTATAGGTGTTGAGAAAAAAAGTTTGACCAAAAAAAATAATACAACAACACATACCATCAATAGGACACAATGACTCCTCATAAAATCGCTGATAGACAACACCATTACGGTTAATGGAGGGAGTGTCTGATTGAAGCCTTTAAATAATTCCTTAAACTTTGGAATAATAAAGATAGAGAGAAAAATTACGGCCAAGATTGTCATAACCAAAAGAAAAGCAGGATAAACCAAAGCACTCTTTATCTTCTTTATAAAGGAGGCCTGTCTCTCTAAATGGTCGGCTAACCGACCCAATATCTTCCCTAATTCGCCTGTGGCCTCTCCTGTCTTTACTATGCTCAAAAACATCTTATCAAACACATCAGGAAACTTAGACATAGATTTTTCCAACGACCATCCTCCTGCCACTGATTCCCTAATACTTTCTAACACCTTGGCCAACTTAAGGCTTGTTGTTTCCTCTTTTATTATATCCAATACCCTTAATAAAGGCACACCTGTATCTAACATAACCGACATCTGCCGTGCAAAAAAGAGATAATCATCTATAGTGATACCATAATGGTAACGTTTCTTTTTCTTTTTTTTCCCACTCGAGGCTAAATACAAAGTTATCTTTATTGGAATTAATCCCTGTCCAGAGAGATAAGCCACTACCTCATCTTCAGTTTCTGCTTTATATACACCGGTAACTCTTTTCCCCTCTTCCGTACTAGCCACATACGAATATAACGGCAT
>JAMOOT010000155.1 GCA_027065215.1 Candidatus Omnitrophota bacterium
TGGACAGTATGAAGGGTATTATGCAAGTGTCCTGTTTTCGTTTTTCATGTCCACTGGATATGAGGTGAGGGGAGAGGATGTGAGCAGGCGTGGCAGGGCGGATATAGTGGTATTGGCGAAGGATAAGGTGTATGTGGTAGAGATAAAGACCGATGCCCAAGAGCCGGCGATAAAGCAGATAGAGGAGAGGAGGTATTGGGAGAAGTATGAGGGGCAAGGACGAGAGATATATTTGGTGGGGATAAATATCGATAGTGAGGGAAGGACAGTTGGGGAGATGGAGGTAAGGAAGATTAAGTAATTTTGGATTTTCATCTTTTGGGTTTTGTGAAGGTGAATTAGATTTAAAATATATTGAGGTATATAGGGTTAGGACCGTAAGTGTTATGCGTTAAAGTATCTTTCCACTAAAGTTGAACCTCGATTCAGAAGGTGTTAAAGTTTTGTAGATTTCTTATTTCTTTAAGTTGACAGATATATGCTTGTGATATATGATTGAAACATATATAGGTTGATTTGTATAAACGGGAGGCGTGAATGGCTAAGAAGGTTAGACAAGATACTGGATTGGAAGATAAGTTGGATGAGAAAGAAAGAGGATGTGATTTCTCTCTGCACAAGGTCTCCCGCTTTCTTCAACCCAGTATTCTTTTATTTTTGAATAAAAGGCCTTCTTATGGATACGAACTGATAGAGAGATTGAAAGATCTGGGGTTTCATAAGGAATCCATTGATGTAGGTGCGGTCTATCGGACGTTAAGGAAGTTGGAAAAGGAGGGATTTTTAGAGTCTTCTTGGGAGTTAGATAAGGGAAGAAAGAGACGAATCTATCGGATTACTCCTAATGGTAGGGCATTACTTGATCTTTGGATTGAGAGGATTGAGGAAAGGAAAAAGGCATTGGAGAGGTTTCTTGCGTTTTACCGTAGGGGGAAGTTATGAGGAAAAAGAGATTGGTACTTGTCGGGATTGTGCTTCTTGCCTTGTTTTTTGTGGTGAAACGAAAAATAGAGTTGATGCGTGCCCCGGTGTTTGGCAAGAGGCCCATCTTGGTTTCGGTATTTTACTCTCGAAAAGGGGAGATAGAAAGATTTGCTGAGTATCTGGCGGAGGTTAGGCCGGTTCGGACTGCAAAGATCTCCACTAAGATATCTGCTGAGGTGCAGAAGGTCTATGTGGATGAGGGGTCAGTGGTCAAGAAGGGTGATGTATTGGCAGAACTGGATAAGAGGGAGATACTTGCCAGGTTGAATTCTGCTAAGGGATCTCTTTCCTCTGCCAAGGAGAATTTTGAGTACTGGAAAAAGGAGTATGAAAGGGATGAGACTCTATTTCAGGCAGGGGCGATATCGGAAGAGGAAAGGGATAGGGCAAAGAATAATTTTGCCCGTGCCCAGGCCAATCTAAAAACTGCAGAGGAGAACGTAAACTTCTGGCAGGCCGAATTGGATTATGTGGAGGTCAAGTCACCTTATGATGGGGTTATTTCTCGTCGGTTTGTTGATCCCGGAACACTGGCAACTGTAGGAAAACCATTGTTTGAATTGGAGGATAGGAGTGTTTTAAAACTGGTCTTTGATGTCCCTCAGGCAGATTTGTCTTTTATAAAGAAAGGAGGGTATCTCCTTTACAGGTCCGGGGGTAAATGGAGGTCTGCCAAGATTACTAATATCTTTCCGAGCCTTAATTTGGGTAAGACGTTGCGAATTGAGTCTTATGTAAAACCAGATGGAAGTCTATATGTGGGAGAGTTTGTACCTGTGAAAGTTTTGGTGGCCAGAAAGAGTGATGTAGTAATTATCCCTAAATCTGCGGTTTGCATGGGGGCTAATTCTCATCCATTTGTCTTTGTTGTTAAAGGGAATCGATTGAAGAGGTATCCGATTGTATTGGGCATAACCTCTGGCAGGTTCGTAGAGGTCAGGAATCTTAAAGTAGGTATGCCAGTGGTGGAGAATCCTTATCTCTCTTGGACAAAACTGAGCGAAGGTCAAGCAGT
>JAMOOT010000156.1 GCA_027065215.1 Candidatus Omnitrophota bacterium
AAGTATGAGGGGCAAGGACGAGAGATATATTTGGTGGGGATAAATATAGATAGTGAGGGAAGGCAAGTTGGGGAGATGGAGATAAGGCGGATTCAATAGGTTGGGTGTTAAAATGGAGACTTGTTCAACAATGGTTTACTCATCGGAAGGTGGTACAAGTGGAATTAAAAACTAAAAAGTAAGATTTTAGATTTGAGGTTTGGGTTTTTTAGATTTAGTTAGATGTGCTTTTGAGTGCTTAAGGGTTGTGGGTATTTGCAAATCTTGGTTGAGCGAAAAACAGGTATTATGGCCAGGGCTGATTTGTTGAGGATTATAGATGCCAATCTAAATCGAGCAGGTGAAGGTCTGCGGGTTATAGAGGATTTTCTGCGTTTTCGGGGATGGGCAGACTTGTCTGCTCGGACAAGAGGATTTCGACATAATGTAGGCCGCTGGAGAAAGGAGGTAGGGATAGAGTCGTTTGGGTTTCGATTGCTGGAAAATGATCCGGGAAAAGATAATTCTCATTCCTATTATGATAATGATGTGGATTTATTGTTGGCAAACTTGTCTCGGATAAAGGAGTCTTTACGAGTTTTGGAGGAGAGTTTTAGGGCAATGGAAAGGTTAGATCTCTCGCTTGAGGTGCAGGAGGTGAGGTTTGGGGTTTATGAATTAGAGATAAGATTGATTGGGAGGAAAGATATCTTAACTGGTAAGGGGAATCTTTATCTTATATTTGATTTGGATTTGATAAGAAGTGCTTATCCAAAGAGGGATGGTGTGGATTCTTGGATTATCTTGGCACAGGAGTTTTTTGAGTCAGGGGTGGATATCCTTCAGGTAAGGTTTTCGTGTAATGTGAGTGATAGGGATGTTTTGGGTTTGATTAATGGGATAAGGAAAATATTGCCTAAGGATAAGGCCTTATTTGTTAATAACCGGCCGGATTTGGCGTATTTGACGGGGGTGAATCTTCATGTGGGGCAGGGAGATGTGCCTCCGATGGATGCCAGAAGGATTCTGGGTTGGTTTTCTATATTAGGGCAGTCCTGTCATAGTTCGGAGGAGATAGAGCGGGCATTGAATGACGATGCGGTGGATTATTTTACAATTGGGCCAATATTCCCTACGCAGACTAAACCCGAATATGCTTCAGTGGGTACAGAATTATTGGAGCAGTATTGGAGGGTGAAGAAACCGTTTGTAATTATTGGTGGTTTATCTGCCGAAAACGTTAAGGATCTGGTAAAATATAGGCCTTGGGCAGTTGCGGTTTGCCGAGATGTTTTGCTAAGCCGTGATCCGAAAAGAAGAATTAGGGAATATAAGGATGTGTTGGGTGAAATTGTTTAATAGTGGTAGTGGTGGATTATGACTCAATTGGAATTGGCAAGGAATGGAATAATAACTGATGAAATGAGGGTTTGCGCCCAGAGAGAAGGGGTCTTGCCTGATAAGGTTATGGAAGAAGTCGCTCTTGGTCGGGCTGTTATCCCTAAGAATAGGTTGCGCCCACTTGAAAGGCCGTGTGTGATTGGCAAGGCGTTTTCGGTTAAGATAAACGCTAATGTGGGGACTTCTCCTGACAGTTGTTCGCTGGAATCTGAGCGTGAGAAGATTGAGACCGCTATTTTGTCTGGGGCGGATTGTGTTATGGATTTGAGTATAGCGGGCAATCTTAAAAAAATACGTAGGGCGTTGCTTGAAGTGGCGACGGTTCCCTTTGGGACAGTTCCTATTTATGAAGTAACTTATAATTTAGTTAGGGATGGCAGAGATGTTGAGTCAATGACTATCGATGATGTCTTGGCGGTGTTGGAGGGGCAGGCTAAGGATGGGGTGGATTTTTTTACTATTCATGCGGGACTTACTAAGCGGGCTGTAGAGCGTTATGTGGATAAACGGGTTATGAAGGTGGTTAGCCGAGGTGGTTCCATATTAACGGAATGGATTGTTAAAAATAATAAGGAAAATCTTTTATATGAGTACTTTGATGATATCTTGGCCTTAATGAAGGAATATGATGTGACTATTTCTCTGGGCGATGGACTTAGGCCGGGTGCAATTGCTGATGCCACTGACCGTGCTCAGATAGAGGAACTTACGGTGTTGGGTGAATTGGCGGATAGAGCAAGGTCTTTTGGTGTGCAGGTTATGATTGAGGGGCCGGGGCATGTGCCTCTTAATCAGATTCAGATGAATATGGAACTTGAAGCCAATCTTTGTGGAGATGCTCCGTTTTATGTGTTGGGGCCATTACCTACAGATGTGGCAGTTGGCTTTGACCATATCTCTGGGGCAATTGGTGGGGCTATTGCTGGTTGGTTTGGTGCTTCTATGTTGTGTTATGTTACTCCTGCAGAGCATATATCTCATCCGGATAAAAATGACGTGTTTTTGGGGGTTATTGGAGCAAAGATTGCGGCCCATTCTGCGGATTTGGCACGTGGTAATAGGCAAGCCTGGGAATGGGATAATGCAATCTCTTTGGCAAGGTTTAATCAAGACTGGGATGGTCAGATAAGGTTGGCTATTCATCCTCCTACCGCAAAGCGGTTACGCGATAGGATGGATTTGAAAGATAAGAGCGCTTGCAGTATGTGTGGTGAGTTTTGCGCTATAAAAAGGGTAAAAAATGCTAAGGAGGCTGATAAAATATGAAGAAAAGGAGATGTTCTCATAGACGTGTGATTGGTCGGGCAGTGCAATATCAAATTCTCCCTTCTGGTGTTCCTCAGGTGTGTCAAAGGTGTGGTAAGGTCTTTGTTTTGGAATTGCCCAAAGCGATAAAGGGGCCCAGTGGTGATGCTATATATCTGTGTCCGGATTGTCTAAGCGGGCTTAGATGTGATGGATGTGGCCGAGAGTTTGAGTTAAAAGATGGATTTGTGGGGGAGTGTCTTACTTGTTCTTCGGTGGTTTTCTTCTGTCAGAGGTGTGCGAAGAAGAAGTTGTATATAAATCTTAGTGCTTCGCCTGATCCAGAGGAGGTGGTTAGGAAATTATATGCGATTGTTGAGGAGTTGATGGATATAGGCCGGAGTAAGAGGAATAAGTGGAATTTTTTGAATCTGTTTCGTAAGAAAAAGAAGGGTAGTTCTAAACCTCCATTTCCACTGATTATGAATATCAATATGTATTTTAATGATGATACGGTTGACTTTTACGAAGAAGGGTTTGAGGAGGAAGAATAGGCCATATGCAATTGGTGGATACCCACTGTCATTTGACTTTCCCTCAGTATGATCAGGACCGTGATGAGGTAATTGAGGCGGTTTTTTCTTCTGGGATTGTATGGGTTCTAAATGCCTGTTCTCATATCTCTGATCTGCCAAAGATGAAAGATTTGAGGGATAAGTATCCAGATAAGGTGTTTCTCTCTATTGGGATCCATCCTCATTATGCATCTCAAGTTGGTGCGGTAGAATTTTCCCAAGTAGAAAAGGAATTGGATGAAGGAGGATTCGTTGCGATTGGTGAAGTAGGAATAGATTTGTTTCGTAATGAGGCAAGATTAGAGGATCAAATAAACTTGTTAGTTTGGTTTATAAAGGTGGCTAAAGATAGAGGATTACCGTTGATATTTCATTGTCGGGATGCTGAAAAGGAGTTGCTGTCGGTATTGGATGATTTGGATGTGAAGGGTGGGTTTGTGGTGCATTGTTTCTCTGGTGGAGTGGGGTTCGCTAAGGATGTACTGGATAGAGGAGGTATGCTTTCTTTTACTGCTAATTGTACTTATAAGAAGTCAGAACCTATAAGAGAGGCTATTAAGTTTGTTCCTCTGGATCGAATTATGTTAGAGACAGATTCTCCTTATTTGCCTCCTCAGTCCCAGAGGGGAAAGAGGAATGACCCAAGGGCGGTGATTGAGGTGGCAAAGATGGTGGCTGAGTTGAAGTCTATGCAATTAGAGAAGGTGGCAGAAATTACAACCGGAAATGCAGAGAGATTTTTTAGGGGGGAAGATGGATGTTAATCGGCTTAAAGATAAGATAAAGTATACCTTTGATTCTTTTGGAATGCTACCTGAATCGATGTGGGATGTTATCCTTGATGAGATGTCAAAGAGCGGGAAATCACCGGTGGAGTTCTTGTTGGATCGTGGCATAATCCTTGATCCGAAAACCGGAATAAAGATGGCCGATCAGTGGAATATCACCTATCAAGAACTAAGTAAGGATGATATAGATTTCACAGTGAAGGGTAGATTCCCTATGGATATAGTGAAAAACTGGGGGGTTGTTCCGGTTGGGATAAGAGGAGATAAATTTTTGTTGGCCTTTTCTGATCCGTTATTGGTCTTGGGTGTAAATAGGATAGAGCAGGAATTGGGGATGGGGGTAGATTTGATCTTTGTCCCAGAAGAGAATTTGAAGAGATTGATAGATGAATTGTATCCGGTCACAGAAAGACCATCGTTCCAACGCGATCGAAAAGAAATTAACTTGGGTGAGAATGGGTTGGATAAAGATTTTGGCCTGGGTGCTGATGCAATTGAAACTGTAGAGGAAGCAGATGCTCCGATTATTACCTTGATAGGGGAAATAATTGCCAGTGCCTACAAGTGGCGAGCAAGCGATATTCATATAGAGCCATTTGCGGAATTTACTCGTATAAGATATAGGATTGATGGTATTTTGCATGAAATTGACCGAATAAGTGCGGAAATACATGCCAGTATGGTTACGCGAATAAAGATTATGGCAAATATGGATATTGCTGAGAAACGATTACCTCAGGATGGCCGTATATTGTTTGAGAAAAATGGAGTGCAATTGGATCTAAGGGTCTCGACGTTGAGTACGAATTATGGTGAGACGGTGGTGATAAGGATATTGGACAAATCGCGAGGATTGATGTCGTTGACTGAATTAGGGATGAATGAAAGCACTTTATTGGAATTGAGGAAATTGATTAATTTGCCTTATGGTATGATATTGGTAACTGGGCCTACAGGAAGCGGTAAATCTACAACATTATATTCTGCCCTATCAGAAATAGACCATAGTCTGCGAAAGGTTATTACTGTAGAGGACCCTGTCGAGTATCAGATTCCGGGAGTAAATCAGGTGCAGGTCCGTCCGGTTGTAGGGCTTACTTTTGCTTCAGCATTGCGTTCTATTTTGCGTCAGGCCCCAGATGTGATATTGGTAGGGGAGATACGGGATAAAGAGACTGCTCAGATAGCCGTCCAAGCAGCCTTAACTGGGCACTTGGTCCTTTCTACCTTGCATACCAATGATGCACCTTCAGCAATTACTCGGTTGGTAGATATGGATATCCCTCCTTATCTGGTTGCCTCTTGTATTGCTGGGGTCCTTGCCCAAAGGTTGGTCAGAAGGTTATGCCCGAATTGTCGAGAACAAGCGGGAATAGGACAGGAAGAAATGAGTTTTTTGCGCGGTGATAGAGTGAAATCTATGTATAGACCGGTTGGATGTGAAAAATGCCGGATGACGGGGTATAAGGGAAGGATTGGGTTGTTTGAGTTAATGTCTGTGACTTCTGAATTGCGTGATAGTATTTCTCGAGGTGATTCGGCTGAGGAGTTGCGATTCATCGCTGAAAAGTCGGGAATGCTGTCTTTGCGGGAAGATGGATTGCGTAAGGTGGAAGAAGGCCTTACTACTATAAGTGAAGTAATGCGGGTGGTTAAGTGATATGACTGAGGATATAAAGGTGGTTGTAAAGGATGTTGTCTACCCCGGTAAGGCCCTGGCTAAACGGGAAAATGGAAAGACTATATTTGTTGATGAGGGCATAGATGGCGAAGAACTTTTGGTTAGAGTTGTGAGGGAACATAAAACCTACGATGAAGCCACTCTTGTAAGGGTTTTATCTCCATCAGAGCATAGAATAGATCCAAGGTGTTCTCATTATCGTACCTGTTCGAGTTATCAAATTATAGATTACGATTACCAGATACGGATAAAATTGCGACAGTTGGCAAATATGATGAAGGGAATTTATACCCAGAGGATTGATTCGGTGCTGCCGAATAATAAGTTTGATTATCGCAATAAGGTTACGTTCCATCTGGATTGGGAAAATGAGGTTTTTGGGTATAGGGATTGGTTGGGGAATGTAATAGAAGTAGATTCGTGCCACTTGGTTATGCCGATTCTGAATCGAGTTTGGAGACGGATAAAGGATAGGTTGATAAAGGTAGGTCCGCAGCATAGGGTCGTGAGTGATATAACGTTACGGGCTAATCGTTCGGGAGAAGTATTGGTTTTGTTGCATATTGATAATCCTAAAGAAGAAATATCGGAAGATTGGATTGAGTTGTCTTGTTGCGATAAGGCGGTGGTAGGCATTGTTAGGATTAAGGGAAAATCGGTTAAGGGTATTTGGGGGCAAGATTATCTGGAGGAAGTTTTGAATGGAAAAACCTATCGATTTCATAGTTCGGCCTTTTTCCAAGTGAACTATGAAATGGCCGAGAAGGCCCTTTCTTTATTAAAAAAGGAGGTTATTGAAGAGGATAGCCGTGTGGTTTTGGACCTTTTCTGCGGTGTGGGCCTGTTAGGCCTTTCGCTTTCAGATACTGTTCGTTGGGTTTATGGGGTTGAAAGTGATTCGGTTTGTGGGAAATCTTTGCCAATAAATGCAGACTATAGTGGATTTGGGAATTTTTCTTATAAGATAGCCTCTTCTTCCGATGTAGTATGGGAGGTTTTTGAAGATAATACATTGAAGAAAAAAATAGATTCTGTTATAGTTGATCCTCCTCGAAGAGGTCTATCAAAATCAGTAAGGGAATTCCTTCGCAAAAATTCTAAGATAAAGAAGGTTTTTTATTTATCATGCGATCCAATGACCTTGCGTAGGGATTTACTTTATTTGAAGCCGGTTTATAAGGTAAAAAAGATGTATTTTCTGGATTTTTTTCCTCAAACGTATCATATAGAGACTCTTACTGTACTTTTAAGGAGGAAGTGATGTTGGCAAGTGAACCTTATCTTATAGGTGAGACTGCTTATAATCACCAGGGAGATTTCGACTATTTGCTTAATATGGTAAAATCTCTACCTGAAGAGGTGGATGCAGTAAAATTCCATCTTCTTTTAAATCCAGATTCCTATATTCGTTTGGATCATCCTCTCTACAATTCAATAAAAAACTGGGTCTTTAGCCCAGAACAGTGGGATAAAATTTTCACTGTATCTTTGGAGAAAAATTTGGATGTGGTTGCATTATGCGATGATCCTGAATCTTTAGAATTTATATTGGCTCGTTGGCCTAAAATAAAGGCAGTGGAGGTTCATTCGAGTGGATTGAGCGATTGTCATCTTTTACGGTTAGGTAGTAGATTTGAAGGGGTCTTAATATTAGGTATTGGTGGGAGCAGTGAAGGTGAGATAGAGAGGGCAATAGAGATTGTACGAGAGTTTGGCAAGGAAGATATCTTCCTTATGTATGGGTTCCAATCTTACCCTACACAACACAAAGATGTGGGATTTTATCGTATGCTTTATTTGAAAGATAAGTTTGGATTGCCAATGGGCTATGCTGACCATTGTCCCTGGGATGATAAATATGGCCTGATTATATCTGCTCTGCCTTGTGGGTTTGGAGTGCCGGTGATAGAGAAACACTTTACTTTGGATAAGGGAGTGGAGAGAATTGATTGGCAGTCTGCAGTATCGCCGCAGGACTTATCTGCGCTGAAACAGATGATGGATACATTCTGGCAGACCTATGATCTGGGCCGAGTGGATATGAATCCAAGTGAGGTGGCCTATGGAAAATGGGGCCCAAATAAGAAAGTCCCCTGTTATCGTAGGAACATAGAGGCAGGAGATTTGGTTGAGTTAGATGATATAGTTTTCTTGCGGATACCAGAAGAGATGAAGATGAGTGATGTCAACGAAGTACTTGCCCTATTTTCTTCATTCCCCAAGAGGATAAATCGCAAGGTCAAATCTAAAGAGCCTGTGAAGGTAGAGGATTTTATGTAGTTATATGTTAAATTTTACCTTGAAAAATCTTCGACTTGGTGTATATTATCTAATCTAAACGGGGACGTAGTTTAGCCTGGTTAGAATGCCAGATTGTCGATCTGGAGGTCGCGGGTTCAAATCCCGTCGTCCCCGCTTTGATTTGAGTAATAATCTTATGCTTTTTGAAATAAACTGAGGAGTCAAGGGTTTCGTTTGAACCCGCGACCTCAGGGGGGTGAGAGCGAGCGAACCCTCTGATTTAATTCGTAATTCAGTTTTACATCAGCAGGATGTCGGTATCCTGCTTTTTGTTTTTAATATTCTGTAAGCGCTTACACTGGCTGGTATTGCTGATATATAGGTGTGATTTATTTGTACTGCCTGATATAAAATATAAAACTGCCTGATATAAAAATATAGATTTAGTTTGGGTTGGTTGAGAAAGGAGTGAAAGGTATGGGTTTGAATTCCTGGAGCGATAAGGAGCCAATTTATTCGGTTTTACCCAA
This sequence comes from Candidatus Omnitrophota bacterium, assembly GCA_027065215.1. GTDB lineage: Bacteria > Omnitrophota > Gorgyraeia > S143-82 > S143-82 > S143-82. Next base: position 8,441 of record JAMOOT010000156.1, read on the forward strand.
TGGGGGGTTTTCTATTGAGGAGTATTCTCTTGCTCGTCCATTCGCAAGTTTTTTTCCGGGTATTGCTGGTCCTTATGGGATTCCTCTTTGGGTGTTCTATGTGAATCGTGGCCAGGCGATTATTAGTATGGGCATTAACAATAAAGATGGCGCGATTATGGAGTTTTATCCGGCTAATAAGGCCTATCAGATGGTCTCAAGGTATGGTTTCCGAACTTTTATAAAATATCGACGGCAAACTGATTTTATTTTCTATGAGCCGTTCCAAAGTGGGTTTACGGCTCGAACACAAGCAGTTAAACAAAGGATGGTGATTTACCCCCATGAGTTGGAGATAGAAGAAATAAATAAGACCCTTGGGATAAAGGTAACGGTTAATTATTTTACCCTTCCTTCTGAGTCTTTTCCTGCCCTTGTCAGGATGGTTTCTATTCGCAATCTTTCTACCTCACGTGCTTTAGATTTAGAGATACTGGATGGTATGCCTGTAATCCTTCCTTATGGTTTGAATCAATTCGTTGTTAAGAATATGTCTCGGACGGCTGAGGCCTGGATGCAGGCAAAACATATTGATAATTTTTTGGGGTATTACAAAGTGCGAGTAGAACTTGATGACCGGCCTGAGGTAGTAAAGATCTCACAGGGTAATTTCGCTTTTTCAGTGCGTTACGGCGCTCGTTCAGTAAAGTGCGTTCCTCTTATTTCTGATCCTGAAACCATTTTTGGTTCGGTTCTTGATTTTGATTATCCTGAGCAGTTTTTGGATGATAGGAATTTTCTCTATCCTGAGGAACAGTTTTTGCAAAACAAGACTCCTTGTGCATTCTCTTTTCAGAGATTAACTATTCCTCCTTCAGGGGAGATCGGGTATGTTATGGTGGTGGGGCATGCTGAGTCGGAGAGGCAGATCAAAAAGTTTGCTAATCAGTTTCTTTCAGGGCCAGACTTTGTTTTGAGTAAGAGGGAAGAAAATAAGGAAATTATTTCTGGTTTAATGAATGATGTGTTTACTGTAAGTGCTTTTGTTGAATTTGATAGGTATACGGCTCAGACTTATCTGGATAACCTATTACGGGGTGGATATCCAATAGAGATCCCTACGCTCAACGGAAGACAGATATTCTATCTTTATGGGAGAAAACATGGAGATTTGGAAAGAGATTACAATAATTTTCGTGTTGAGCCAAGTTTCTTCTCTCAGGGCAATGGCAATTATCGGGATATGAATCAAAATCGGCGATTGGATGTTATATTCCATCCGGAGGTTGAAGATGCTAATCTGAAGTTATTTATGAATCTGATTCAGTTGGATGGATATAATCCACTTCAGATAAATGGTGTTAGGTTTGCTTGGCGGGGGACATTAGAGGATTTGGATGGCTTATTAGAAAAATTCGTCTCGGCTAAGATTGTTCCAGAATTAAGAGGGTTTATAGACGGGAAGGAATTTACTCCGGGAGAGTTGGTGGCATTTATCCGCTCAAGGAATATAAAAATAAGAGGGGGCTTGGATAGATTTTTGCGAAACCTCTTTACTTATTGCGAGCGGATAGAAGACGCTACCCATATAGAGGGGTTTTGGACTGACCACTGGTCTTATAATCTTGACCTTATAGAATCTTATCTTTCGGTATACCCTGATAGAGAATATCACCTCTTTTTCACTGATAAGACCTATACATTTTATGATAACGATCACTATGTTGTTCCGCGAGACGAAAAGTTGGTATTGACGGCTAATGGGGTAAGGCAATACAAGTCTGTGAGGGTATCAAAGGAGAAAACCGAGTTAATCAATTCCCGAAAGGAATACAAAAATAAGGTCCGTACTTTATTTGGCAAGGGCCAAATATATAATACCACCCTTATAGGCAAGTTGGCCACTCTCCTTGCTACAAAGGTGATGAATCTTGATCCGTTCGGGGTTGGGATAGAAATGGAGGCTGATAAGCCTAATTGGTATGATTCGTTGAACGGACTTCCCGGACTTATTGGCTCCTCTTC
>JAMOOT010000157.1 GCA_027065215.1 Candidatus Omnitrophota bacterium
TACTGGGGTTAAAATTTTCTCTATATAATAATTAAGTTGTTCCGGAGAACGAAATTTTACATCCGCTTTTTCTATTCTGCCCTCTCTTTCAACAAAGACTAAGTCCGGACCGTTTATCATTATCTCTGTAACCGATGGGTCAGCAATCAGAGGTTCTATCGGGCCAAATCCCAAAAACTCTTGTAATAGATCCTTAACAATCTTTTCACCTTCTTTTTTTAACCCCCATGGTAAAAACTTCTGGCAAAGATTAGTTATCCTTTTTTCAATAGTTGCGTCATCATTTACCTCAAAAAAATCTACCGGCAGGACATCCAAAAGTTTCATCCTTATTTCATTCTTTAACTGCTCATACTCTTGTGGATTCACTTAAATACCCCCTCTTATAAAATCTAAGGAAGACCTTATCTCCCTTTCTTCCACGTCATCAGACACCAAAACAGAACCAATCCTTCGGGGCAAAACAAAACGAAACCGCCCCCCAGAGAATTTCTTATCCCGCACTAACGCATTCCAAAACCTATCTTCATTTACATTATATCCCAGTCTTTTGGGCAAGCCAAATTTATCTATAACCCCTTCTATTCGAGATAATGTTTTCTCCGATCCAATCCCCTTTATCAGAGAAATATATCCAGCGGCAACCATCCCCAAGGCAACTGCTTGGCCATGCGAGAATCGATGATTAGATTCTATTTCCAATGCATGCCCAATAGTATGGCCAAGATTCAGAATAAACCTCAATCCCTTTCTTTCTCTTTCATCCTCAGAAACCACCCGCGCCTTTATTTTAACACATTCCTCCACAAACCATTCCCAGTCAAAACTCATTCCCTCTACCTTTTCCAGATATGTGAATAAGTCAGGAGAACGGATTATCCCATATTTTATCCCTTCAGATAACCCCTCTCTCATCTGTTTTATATCCAATGTACTTAAAAACCGAACATCTATTAAAACCAATGCTGGCTGATGATAAACTCCAACTATATTTTTACCCGATGGCAGATTCACCGCAGTCTTACCTCCTATTGAGGAATCTATTTGAGATAGTAACGTCGTAGGAATCTGCACAATAGGCACACCACGCCGATACGTCCCAGCCACAAATCCTGCCAAATCACCTACAACGCCACCCCCAAAGGCAACAATCAGGACCGATTTCCTGTCCTTATCCAAATCTGCTACTCTCTTGATTACATCGGCAAAGACAGGCAAAGACTTTGCCTCCTCTGAATCCGGAACTATGATAAGATAACCTCTCTTCCATCCGACCTGTCTTAATACAGGGACTAATTCCTCACCCCATAGATCAAACACCTTTTGATTGGATACAACTATCGGAATACGGGGATAGAACTTCTTCTTGTATTCCCCAACCAACTCTTGCAAGATCCCATTTCCAATTAAAACTGGATATCCTGGTGTAGTATTAACCATTACCGTTCTCATCAACAATATCTCCTCTTAAGCCAAATATAGCCCCCAATCAAAACTAAGACAAAAGCAAATATAAGAGGGTAAAACTTTGCCAGATACTGTTTAACCAAAATCTCATTAGCTCCTACATAAAACCCAATCAATGCCAAGACAATAACCCATATCCCTGCCCCTGCGCTTGTATAGAGTACAAACTTACCCAAATTCATCTTCCCCAACCCAGCCGGCAGGGAAATATATTGCCTTATTCCCGGCAATAACCTCCCAATAAAGGTAGTTATCTCACCGTGGCGGGAAAAAAATCGCTCCACTCGCCTCAAGTGCGAATCACTAAAACCAAACTTAGTTCCTAAGGATACCACAGCCGGTCGCCCCCAACGATAACTCAGATAATAATTAAAAAGGGCGCCCAGTATCGAACCAAAGACACCAGCGAAAATGACACCTAACAAATTAAGATCCCCTTTTGAAGCCAAATACCCCGCAGGCGGGATAACCACCTCGCTGGGAAAGGGGAAAAAAGAACTCTCTAAGGCCATCAACAAAACAATAAGACCATAATAAACCACACCCTCCATAACTTGTTAATTTTAACATAAAATCAAATGAGTATTGCATAATATGTTACGCAAATCAAAGGTAGTGACAGGCAACAAAAAATATAGAAACCATTAAGCATCTCTTTTTCAGTCTAATTGTACCTTTTCTATCTTCTTTCAAATTAGGCAATATACCTTTGTTTTTCCCAAATCTACTTTTAAACCAAGTAGGTTTCTTTATGATTTATTACACAACACTCTGGGGACTATCCCTTCTTATCTTTTGATAATCCACCATAGCACAGAAACGCAATAAATACCATTAATCCTCAAATCTTCTCAAATAATTCTTCAAAAAAGTGTAAACATCTTTATCGAAATGTTTATTTGTCCTGTCAGTAGCAGCCAATTCATTATGCAAAAGAACAAAGAAAAAAGGATACTTCTTATCAATATCCAGCCATAATTGGTAAACCATCTCTAATGCCTTTTTAAAATCCTCTTTGGTCCTAATTTTCTTACCAGTGGGGCCTAACAAAGGCCAATCATCACCAAACCCTATGTGAAGATTTTTTATATCCAATGAAGCCAAAAAATTAACTAACCGAGGGAAACCCGTGTTTGCAAACTCATCTTCTTCTTCAGATATACCTTTAAAGAGGATGTAACAGTTATTATTCACAGCATATTCAATTATATTTTCTGCAATTTTTATATTATCCTTAACATAATATCCCCTTAAAAATAGAGGCGTAACTGTTAGGATTAACTTCTTATTACTGAAACATTGATTATAAAGATCTATTACTTCCTTTACATATTTCTCCCAAACTTTCAATGTCCAACCGGATTTTATAAAAGCAGATGTTGCCTCAGGAGCAGGTTGAGCAGTTAAATATCCTATGTGGCCTATTCCAATTTCTACATATTTAACTGCAGGATTATCATTATAATGTTTTGCTAATCTCTTTACATATGAAGCATATATTTCTAAAAACTTATCATCCCACACCTCAGGGATTTTCACCTCTCCTCTTTTTTCTGAAAAAAAGGTAATGTAAGGAACCTCTTGAAGAACCCATTTAGGAGTAACTAAATTACCCCCTTTTTGCCCATATGGGATAATCCGCAATACGATGGACTTATTAGACTCTTTCCAGATATTCACTAACTTGTCTATTTTGGAAAAATCGTATTTGTCAGGGTAAGGTTCTACCTCCGACCAAGGAACAATTATTATCACAGCATCTAATAATTCATGCTGAATAAATAGATTCGGCCTCTTACAAGACAATTTGTAGTGAAAATCAAAAAACAAGACATCATCCTCACTTGACACTCGTCTACTTTTATCATCATTGATTCCTTTCTCTTCTAACAGGGAATCGGCCTCTTTAAGAAAAGAATAAGATGCATCTATGTTCCCTTCTTTATAGAGCCTTTTGGCCTTGTGTATCAAACTTAGGATTTCCTGAGGAACACCCTCTCCTTCACTTTTAATTTTCTTTATTTTCGATCGCACCTTTTTAAATTCAAACCTTACATCCTTAGAAGTAACCGCAAACAAATTAACAACACAGAAAAAAGTACAACACAGTGCCAAAAACATAATACTCTTTTTCATTGAATCATCCTCCCTCTTCTTTATGCTTCCAATTACATAAATATTATATAACTATTCATTTCCAATATCCCTTTACAAAGATACCATCCTCCCGATATTCCTCTTTCACAATTCTTCCCTTTTGCCTTATCCTTGCCAGAATCCCTGCCTGACTGTAAGGGATAAGGGCCTCTTTATATGGCAAGACAGGAGACAATAAAATAGTAAGTTTTTCCATCAATTCCTTAAGGCCCTCCCTTTTAAAGGCAGATATACAAACTGGGTTCGGGACTACCTTTTCTATCTCATCCAGTAAAAATTCTGGAGCAATATCTATCTTATTTATCGCTGTCAAAATAGGCTTATTATTTCCTATTCCAATCTCATCTAAAACCCGGAAGACTGCCCGACGCTTTCTATCCCAATCTCCATCGCTTCCATCTATCACCAAAATCAAGGCATCAGAGAAAACAACCTCCTCTAACGTCGCCTTGAAAGCCTCCACAAGATTATGAGGCAGCCTATCTATAAAACCAACCGTATCAGAAAGGATTGCAACTCTACCATCTGAAAGATAAATTCGCCTTGCTAAAGGATCTAATGTAGTGAACAAATCATCCGAAACCTTTTGTTCAGCCAAGGTCAGGGCATTTAATAAGGTCGACTTCCCCGCGCTCGTATAGCCTATTAAACTCACCGTAGGGATCTCTACCCGTTTTCGAGAAGAACGAATCCGTTCCCGATGTGCCCGATACCTCTCAAGTTCTCGTTTAAGTTTATTTATTCTTTGGGCAATACGCCTGCGATCCACTTCTAACTTAGTCTCACCGGGCCCCCTTGTGCCAATCCCTCCTCCCAATCGGGAAAGCATAATCCCTTTACCCGTCAATCTCGGCAAAAGGTATTCCAACTGGGCCAATTCTACCTGCATCTTACCCTCTAAGGAATGGGCATGTCGGGCAAATATATCCAGAATCAACTGAGTATAGTCTATTGTCTTAACACCCAAAACATCCTCTATATTCCTCTGTTGACTCGCTTTTAAATTTATTCCGAAAACCACCAAATCCACTGGAGTATTATCAATTAGTTCTTTTAACTCTGCCAACTTACCCCGTGTAAGATAAAATGCAGGATTAATCTCTCTTAACTCGACCGCAAGTTCTCCAACAACTTCTCCTCCTGCACTCTCAACCAACATACGCAACTCTTTTATATAAGTAGAGGCCTTTCTTTTTTCATTCGGTAAGACTACCGTAACAGATAAAACCCTTTCCATCTTTCTCTCACTCAGAATTGCTAACAAACTCCAAAAATTGTGAAGCATTATCTTTAAGGAAGTTCGCTTTTATCCTATGGATGCGCTCGGATAGATAAGGGTGGGTACGAAAATAATTTATTGGCCTCTTATGAGAAGAATACCTTTCTTCTTCATCTAACCGCTTAAATAAATCCACCATAGCCTCTACATTATAGCCAGCTCTTCGCATATATTTAGCCCCTAATTCATCAGCCATAAATTCGTCTTGTTTCGAATAAGCCGAAAACAATGCCTGAAGAGAACCAGAAACACCTTTAGTCAATTCCTCATTACCCGAAGCAGCACTGGCAATAACACCTGCCAGGGCCAAATAACTTGCCTGCATACGCTTTATCCCGTGTTTGGCTACAATGTGGCCTATCTCGTGGGCAAGAACCGAAGCAATCTCATCATCACTCTTACAAAACTCCACCAACTCTTTGCTTATGAAAACATATCCCCCTGGCAAAGATACTGCGTTTTTATCTGGAAGATCGACCACAACAAATTGATAGGGAATATCCTTTCTATCGCAGACACTGGCCAACTTCTTGCCTATCTTCTCTATCCGTTCCTGAACTTTATCATCCTCTATTGGTGGGTAGGCCTCCATAAAACTCTGGGCAACGCGAGACCCTATCTCCACCTCTTTATCTGGCGGGTAAAGAATAATATCTTTTTTATGCGTTACCAAACTATATTCGCTACAACCTGCTGATAAGAAAAGTAACAGAGAGGCAAAAAACAAAGGGAAATATCTATTGAACCTTAACTCCATCTACCGTGGTAAGTTGACGAAATCTATCTATTATCTGCCAAGTCCTTGAACCAGGACGCCCATCTCCTATTATCCTATCGTCTATTTTTACTACTGGTATTATCTCCGCCGCTGTTCCAGTTAAAAAGACCTCCTCAGATGTGTAAAGGTCATATCGGGTAAATCTTTCCTCTCGTACTTCCATCCCAATTTCCAATGCAATATCCATCACTGTACGAGCAGTAATGCCTTTCAACACTCCAACTGAAGTAGGAGGGGTTACAAGGTTATTACCCTTTATCATAAATATATTATCTCCCGTACACTCTGCCACATAACCTTCGTGATTCAGCATCAAGGCCTCTTCATACCCCCTGTGAATTGCCTCGATTTTTGCCAGTATGTTATTCAAATAATTCAAAGATTTCACTTGAGGATTAACCGCTTCAGGGATGTTCCTTCTGATAGGAACCGTTATTATTTCTAACCCATTTTTATAAAGTTCCTCGGGATATAATTTTATCTTATCAGCGATAACCACAACCGTGGGCCGAGGACATTTTCTTGGATCAAGCCCTAAATCTCCAACACCACGACTCACTACGACCCTTATATATCCATCCGAAAGATTATTCTTCTTCACTGTATCGACTATAGCAGAGATTAATTCATCTTTGCCCATAGGGATATCAAGCATAATCGCCCTCGCTGAATCGTAAAGCCTATCTATATGCTCTTTTAACTTAAAAATACATCCAGAATACATCCTTATACCCTCAAAGACACCATCACCATAGAGATAACCATGATCTAAAACCGAAATTTTGGCCTCTTCCTCCGATAAAAACTGTCCATCTATATATATAACCATTCCACAACCCCCTTATGTGAACCAAAATTATTACTCTTTTCTATTTTAACATGATAGGCCTGAGTTTGCCATCACGCAATTCCACCACCCTATCCATCCGCATCGCTATCTCCTTAGAATGCGTTGCTAAAACCAAACCCGCACCTCCAACACTACAGGCACGAAGTAAAAAATCTAACACCCTTTCTTGCAAATAAGGGTCAAGACTCCCGGTCGGTTCGTCAGCCAAGATCAAACTTGGCCTATGCACTACAGCCCGTAAGATAGCCACTCTTTGCATCTCTCCACCTGAAAGATATCTTATTTCTCTATCAGCAAATGCCCCCATTCCAAAATCTTTCAACAAAAGCAATGCCTTTTTGTAAGCAGACTTTCTATCCATTCCTATCAAAAGCAACGGTAAGGCTACATTTTCTACCACAGATAACTCAGGTAATAGATGATAGAATTGGAAAACAATCCCTACATTACGTCTCCGCCAGAGGGTCAAGGAGGCCGGATCTTCTCTCCTTATCTTCCCCTTCCAAACAATCTGGCCAGAATCAAATTTATCCAAACCTGCAATTATATTCAATAAAGTACTTTTCCCTGATCCAGACTTCCCTACAATCGCCACCGACTCTCCCATAGACAAGTTCAAATATAAATCCTCTAATACGACAATACTCTCCTCGCCTTGATAATAAGTCTTCTTGATCCCTTTTATCTCTAAAATAAACATATTGGTACTGCTGCAATCAGATACTTATTCAAAACCTGAAACAAAACTGTTTATAGACCAATAAGTTAGAATAAAAAGAACGAGCCTCTTTGGCAGGGGGGTATTGTCACGCGAGTGACAGGAGAGGGCACTTTTGGGACTTCTCTCGCACCAAAGAGGCTCGCTTATATTTATAGCACATCCCACACCTGATTGCAAGAGAAAATCAGACATCGCCCAATTCTTTCAAAAACCCCTCTACAGCATCCTTCCAAGGCCTTAATACAACACCTTTCTCTGACGCTAATACACTCCACCCTGGCCGTTTTGCTCGAGTCGGAAACTCATTTGAACTAACAGGGATAACCCTTGCATCAATTCTCGAACAAGAAAGTAGATAGCAAGCAAAATCATACCATGATACAGATCCAGAATTGACGACATGCAAGAGACCTGTTTTCCTTTCTCTCAAGATGTTATTCCATATAAACTCAGATAGATCCGAGGCATAGGTAGGGCTGGTGATAACATCATTCACCACCTTGACCACCCCTTTTTCTTTAGCCAAGGACATAATCTTTAAAGGGAAATTTGAACCCTTCCCTCTTGCACCCCACCGGCTATAAAGTCCAGATGTTCGTATAATGGTAAAATTAGACAAATAAGATTGAATTACCAGTTCTCCCGCTAATTTCGACCTTCCATAGGAATTTATAGGGTTGACATAATCTGACTCTAAATAAGGGGTTTCCTTTTTCTTACCGTCAAAGACATAATCAGTGCTTATATGGATCAACCATATCCCCATCTCTTTGCACACCCGGGCAAGGTTCATTACTCCAATACAGTTTACTCTAAAGGCCGCATCCGGATCTAACTCTGCCTGTTCCACATCAGTATAAGCCGAACAATTGACTATAACCGAAGGAGCGATCTTTCCTATACAGGAAAAGACATCAGATTCCACAGTGATATCAAGTTCCTCTTTATCAAGGCCAACGATATCGATCCCATCGGGTGCTGACACCATCAATTCTCGTCCCAGTTGCCCTTTGGAGCCAATAATCAAGATCTTATCCATCAAACACCTCGGCATCTCTTAGATAGGGAAGATTACGATCTTTGGGTGAGATTATGAATTCATTAGAATCATATCTCCAGTCTATACCAATATCAGGATCATTAAATCTTATTCCTCTATCATATTCAGGAGAAAAATACTCATCTACCTTATAGGCTACAATCGTATTATCCTCTAAAGACAAAAAACCATGTGCAAAACCTCGTGGGATAAAGAACTGCCGTTTGTTTTCCCCGCTTAATTCCACCATTACCCAACGTTTGAAAGTAGGACTCCCCTTCCTTAAATCAACCGCAACATCCAAGATCGCCCCCCTCACTACTCTAACCAACTTGGCCTGAGGCTTAGGGTAAGTTTGATAATGCAACCCCCTTAGCACAAACCTATGGGAAAGAGACTCATTGTCTTGGACAAAGTTGATATTCAACCCAGTTAATTCTCTAAATCTATCCATTCTAAATGTCTCTAAAAAATATCCCCGATCATCTACATAGACATCTGGCTCGACTATCAGCACCCCTTCTATCTCTGTCTTAATTACCCGCATCGATCCTCCTTATCCTCTCCCACAAATAATCCCCATAAAAAGTTCCAGATAAACGCCCGGCCAAACGTTTTAACTGTTCTATATCAATCCACCCATTGTTAAAGGCAATCTCCTCTATACACCCTATCATAAGACCGGTCTTATTCTCTATCGTGGCAACAAACTCCCCTGCCTCCAGAAGGCTGTTATGAGTACCCGCATCAAACCACGCAAACCCCCTTCCCAAAAGTTTTACCTTAAGTCGTCCCTCCTCAAGATACCTATTGTTTACCGAAGTAATCTCTATCTCCCCCCTATCTGACGGACAGGCCTCTTTAGCATACTCCACCGCCATAGAATCATAAAAATACAGGCCTACCACAGCAAAATTAGATTTTGGAGATCGGGGTTTTTCCTCTATAGATATTACCCGTCCTTCTGAATCAAACTCTACCACCCCAAATCGCCACGGATCCTTAACATTGTAACCAAACACATAGGCCCCACCATTTTCCTCTATATCCGCCATTGCCTCTTTTAAAATATAGGTCAAATCATGGCCAAAAAATATGTTATCACCCAAGACATAGCATACCGACTCACCCTTCAAAAACTGTTCCGACAATATCAATCCTTCTGCCAACCCACGAGGAAAGGGCTGAATAACATACTCTATTCTCATCCCCAATTCCTCTCCATTCCCCAACAAAGCGCGGAATTTATCGAGATCACCGGGATTGACCACCAGCATAACCTCCCTTATACCACACAACATCACCATAGAGAGAGGATAATAAATCATAGGCTTATTATAAATCGGCAAGAAGTGCTTATTTATTGGCCCAGTTACCGGCGCCAATCTGCTCCCACTTCCACCAGCCAATACTACAGCCTTCATATTAAAATCCCGATTATTTAATCCAAAACCACATATATGGGCAAACAAGGAACTATGGATACGTATAGATTATACATCAAGGCATATATTCCACCAAGACTTCTTCTCTCCACACAAGGGTATCACTTTAGCGTAGGGACAGAGAATAACACATCTTATAATATCATTGCATATCTTCGATAAATTAAGTTCTGTTTTTATTCTCAAATTCAAGGTTATCACTATTTGATAGGGTTAAGATTCTTGGATATACTTTAAGTATGCAGATTAAAAATATTTTTGAAAAATATATAAAAATATTGATGGTCCTCTATATTCTCGGGACACTATCCTGTTCCACTCTTTTGGCCGGAGGGAAACCAACTTTTTTGATAGGACTCCAACTGCAAGATTATTCCTACATCGTATCACCTCAACCACTTTATCCTAAGGAAAGAAGAATTCTACAAGAGGCCTTCATATTAGGGAGCAAATCCACCACAGATCTATGGGTCAACTTGCAATATAACTCACCCCAAAGATTTGTACTCTCTCCTGAACTAAGAGGCACAGATCTATCTCAAGCACTCCTTGAATTTGATATCAAACTTAAAGAGTCAGCCCAAAAGATAATACAAGAGGAATTAGAAATCACAAACGACACTAAATTGCGAATTCAGATCCAACCTACTACCGTATGGATA
>JAMOOT010000158.1 GCA_027065215.1 Candidatus Omnitrophota bacterium
TTCTTCACAGTCGTATATACGGACTGTTATCTTATAAGTCCCGCGTGGAATGGGACCATTGTTAGAGGACGTAATCCTTCCCTGATAATGAATCTTATGGGGGATTTCAGAATAAGATAAAAATGGAAGTGAAAAAAGGAAAATGGACAAAAAAAGTGTTTTCGTTAAAGTATTCCAATTGATCCGATGAGTTAATCTTGTAATAAACCTTATGAGGTTAAGGTCTATTGTTCCCCCCACGAGATCCAGCCGTATGTGTTCTGCCTTCATTTCCCCAAGCGCCCTTATTGTCTTTATTTTACCTCAAATCATTGTCTTCTGCTAACATTAAGTATAATACTTTCTATCTCATGAATAAAGCTGTCAAAGTCAAATTTGTTTACTCTGTGCAATGCTCTCTGACTGGCAATCTCGTAAAATTGGCTATCATTTTGCAATTTCATCAATCTATCAGCCAAGGTGGGAGAATCGCCTACGTCTACAAGCAGATCTTTTAACTCTTCCCCCAATACCTCTTCTGGGCCACCTGAACGAGTAGCGATTATAGGGACGCCACAGGCCATTGCCTCAAGGAGGGTAAAACCAAATCCTTCTCTATGAGAGGCAAGGGCAAAGACGTCTATTCCGGCCCAAAAGATGGCTGGATCTGTCAAATAGGGGAGCCAGCGGATCCTGTCTCTTGCTTTTGAAGAGGTTATTCTTTCTCTCAACCATCTTGTCTGCTTCTCATCTCCCTGCCCTACTATGACCAACCATATATCAGAAGGTAATCTCTCAAAGGCATCAATAAGGGTGTTATATCCTTTGGCGGGATTGATACGGGATAAACTGCCGATCACAAATCCCCGATCTGCTACGCCGAGATGGTATTTTGCTATGTCTTTTAGTCTCTGTCTTTTCAATCTAAGGCCATGCAAGTATTCCTTGGGCAGGGCATTGTAGACCAGTCTTACTTTGTCAGAAGAAATTTTTAACTCTTTTACCATGTGCCTCTTTACTGATTCAGATACGGCGATGGCAACCTTACCTTCAGCCTTAAACAGGACACGACTCAGTTTGGGGTGAAAAAAACCATGAAAGGTGGTAATATAGGGAATCTTCCAACGCCTGCTGGCCAAATCGGATAGAACCATAGTAATACGGGTATGAGCCCAGATTATGTCAGGTGAGATATCGGCAATGATGGTCCCAAGAGCCTTTAACTGTCTGAGATTGTGAAGGGAAAAGGCATTCTTCCCTTTTATATTTAAAACCCTATGGAGCACTTTATGTTCCATCTCTCCACCTTGCGAGGCTATCCATACCTGATGTCCCTTCTTTTCAAGGCCTTGAGCAGCATTTACCACGTAGGTCGTTATTCCTCCGCGGTTTAAGTGGTTGGTAAGGATAAGGATATTCATAAAATAGTATCCGTTTGTCTAACCATTTCCAAATCGTCTTTTTTCATCTCCTCTATCTATGGAAGGGATGTGTGTGGAACTCACTATAACCACCCCTTTAAATCCCAGTCTTTTTAATTCGGGAATAATTACCTGATTCAGATAATGATATACCAATTTAGAGACCTTTTCAGTAATTCTTTTCTCCAATCCTTCACCCTTTAGGCCTGCTTCATTGCGAGATAAATAACCATCAAGTTCTGCCTTAAACCCAAGATTACTAATGCCTAAATTAAGGTCTATTCCATTCCAATATATGCCTTCCGATTTAACATCTAATCGAGAGAGTTCTTTTTCAACAATCACAGGGAGGGCATTATTTACTGTATCCCAATCACCCGCAAAAATAAGATGCCACAGTCCCCTATGTTCAAGCGATAATCTGGCCAACAGAAAGGTTGTTATGTCATCTAAGGAAAGATAATAGAATCCATATTTAGAAGCATAACTTATTGCTTTCCAATTAGTTTTGTTTGTATTCTTCCCAGAGATTACCGTCACGGAGAACTTATTTGATCG
>JAMOOT010000159.1 GCA_027065215.1 Candidatus Omnitrophota bacterium
TTGTAAGTAAGTATCAGGATCCGGTGGTGATAAATTCCTTAGGGAAGCGGGTGGCCTCTGAGGTTGGGGTTGAATATCTGCCGTTTGATTTTCGAGATGGATTTAGTTGGGCACATGAACAGGCCAGGTCGCTTGGTATGTATTTGCAGAAATGGTGTGGCTGTATTTTTTCCTATAACGCCCGCCAGCGAGCACTGGCGCGTAGAAGAAAGAAAAAGAAAAGGGAGGAGGCCAGAGTATGAAAAAGACGATTAACGTATTGCTTTTATTTATGACTGTTCTTTTGCCATTGTCTTTAAATGCCTTTGACTTGCAAGAGGCGACCGTAAAAGTTGCGCAGCAAATAAGGGATTCTGTGGTGGCGATTAGTTCACTTCAAGTAATAAGAGTCTATCCTGATTTGGATTCTATGTTTTACGATTTATTCCCTGAATTGTTTGGCCCTTCTCAAGTGGAGAGGGTTGGAATAGGCAGTGGGGTAATAATTGATAAGGATGGATATATATTGACTAACGAACATGTCCTTGGGTCTGCAGCAGACATTTTGGTGACCTTGCCAGATGGTAATGAATACCATGCTAATGTGGTGGCTATTGATTATAAGGCTGACCTTGCGGTGATCAAAATAGACCCTCAAGAGGAATTAAAGGTTGCTAAGTTGGGGGACTCTGATGAGGTTGCTATTGGGCAGTGGGTTATGGCAGTAGGCAATCCCTTTGGGGTGGCCTTTCACTCGGCTGAACCGACACTTACGGTCGGTATTGTTAGTGCAGTTCATCGTAGTCTGCCAGAGGCAATGTGGCGTGGCCGGAACTATGTAGATTTGATACAGACCGATGCTGCTATTAATCCGGGTAATAGTGGAGGGCCTTTAGTGAATATGAATGGGGAAGTTATTGGAATAAATGTGGCAATAGTGAGCCCTTCTGGGGGGTCGGTGGGCATTGGGTTTGCCATTCCTATAAATGCTGCCAGAAGGGTAATTAAGAGTGCGATGAGTGGTAAACCTATTTCCTATGGTTGGATAGGGATAGCCGGGCAGGATATGACATCTCGTCTCCAACGTTATTTTGGCTTAGAGAAGAAAGAAGGAGTTGTGGTTGTCTCGGTTGTCTTTGGTAGCCCAGCGGAGAGGGCAGGGATAAGAGAGGGAGATGTGATCCTTTCCTTTAATGGGCATCGAATCCGTGATTTTCAGGATCTGTTACGATATGTGGGGGAAGTTAGTCCGGGTACAAAAGTTAATGTGGAGATATTGCGTGATGGTAGGAAGATAAAACTTCCCATAATAGTTGGGAAAAGAGGGGAAGGTTTTGTTAACCCAAAGGTAGCCAAAAGGAAGAATCAAGTAGTATCTCAAGTTAGTGGTCCGGTTAATATAAAGGGGATGGTATTACAAGACAGTGGTTCAGGGGTTATAGTTGTAAAAGTAGAACCTGACTCTCCTGCCCAGCGGGCTGGGATAAAGAAAGGGGATAGGATCGAAAGGATAAATGCTCGAAAGATAGAAAGTCTCTCGGATGTGTTGACTATTCCAGAGGATGAGAGGAATGGAAATATCTTAGTAAGGACCCAACGGGGATATTTTGTTATACTTGACTGATAAACAAGGGAATTGAAAGGTGTTAAACAAGACGCTGGTGCGAAAAATAGAGCAAAAACAATGGGATGATTTGGCCTGGTTTAGGTGTGCTTGGATTGGAGATGAGATGTTATATCCTAAACCTGGCCAGTTTTTTCAGGTAGTAACTAAAAGAGAAGATGTATTCCTCCCTCGGCCTATAAGTGTTTTTTACTGCGATAAGAATGGGATAGAGTTTTTGGTTAGGATAAGGGGAAAAGGGAGTGCTGCGATGGTTGATTGCGATGAGTTGTTCTTAATTGGCCCCTTAGGTAATTGGTTTAAAGGGCCGGAGTCAGGCAGAAAGGTTGGCCTATTGGCAGGTGGAGCAGGTTTGGCCCCTCTTAATTTTTTGGCCAGAATGTGTTTGTCTGCAAAGAGGGAGTTTGTCGTAGTTTGGTCAGTCAGAGTTGGAGATCAGGCGAGAAAAGTTGTCTCTGAACTCGTAGATTATCAGATAGAGGTCTTTTCAGAAGATGGGACCTTTGGCAAAAAGGGCAATGGGGTAGATGCAGGTGAGTATATTCTTTCCTTAGGCGTGGATCGGTTGTATACATGTGCTCCGTTGGCTATGATGGAGTCTGTCTATAGTATGGTAAAACGTGATAGGGTTAAAGATGTCCAGTTTTCCTTGGAGGCGAATATGGCCTGTGGCTGGGGGGCTTGTAAGGGATGTTTGACAGAGTTTTTAGGAAGGAAATTATATGTTTGTAAGGATGGTCCGATAGTGAGGGTATTAGGCGATGATAAGGTTCTTAGATAAGGATTTGTCTTCTCCTCTATTTATATCTTCTGGGATCGTGGCAGAATTGGATACATTCAAAGATTTGTCCCTTGATCCTTATGGTTTTGTAATACTTAAGACTGTTACCCTTAAACCGAGGGATGGTAATCCCCCTCCCAGGGTTTGGGATGGGAGGTGCGCTATGTTTAATTCTATTGGATTGGCCAATGAAGGGCTAAAGGCCTTCTTGGAAACAACTCTTCCCAAATTAGAAGAATTTCCTCTGCCAGTTGTAGTAAGTATAAGTCCTTTTTCTTTGTCAGAAGTAGAAGAGTTTCTACCTTTATTCCATCAAAATATATGGGCAATCGAGTTGAATTTGTCCTGTCCTAATGTGGAACACGGACATAACCGTTTGATTTCACAGGATATAGAATTTTCTCGAAAGATAGTCTCTAAAGTGCGTGCTAATTTTAGAGGAAAGTTGATAGTAAAAGTATCTCCAGAGATGGATAATCTGCCTGCCTTGGCTATGGCTTTGGTAGATGAGGGAGTGGATGCATTAGATGTGGCTAATACCTATCCCGGCCTGGTGTTAGATGTCGAGCAGGCCAGGCCGATTTTCTCTCGTATCTTTGCGGGTGTAAGTGGTCCGGCGATATTACCGTTGACTCTGAAACGCATTTGGGAGGTCTATGAGTCAGTGGATGTGCCAATATTGGGAAGTGGAGGAGTTCTTGATTGGAAAGATGCAATCTCTATGGCTCTCTCAGGGGCTGCAGTGGTAGGAATAGGTTCAGCCCTCTATCGGGATCCTCATGTGGGCAATAATATCTGGGACGGTATTAAAGAATATTTGAATCGTAAGTCTTTGTCTTGGCGAGAGATAATTGGTTTGGCTCATGACGTTGTTTCGCAGTAGATCAAGGCCTCCTCTATCGGTAAGGATGCGTCCAAAGGCATTTTCTGAATTTCTTGGTCAGAAGCATATTTTAGGGTCAGGTGCCATAATAGCACAGATACTTAAGGCCGATATTTTTCCGTCGCTTATTCTCTATGGTCCGCCGGGGACTGGAAAGACCACGTTGGCACTCCTACTTGCTCGGGCAAAACAGGTGAGGTTTATTTATCTCAATGCCGCGGTTTCTAATGTCAGGGAATTAAGGTCAGTTTTATTATCGGCAAGAGAACGGTTTAATAAGACTGGGTTAAGGACGATGGTTTTTATAGATGAAATACAAAGATTTAATGCTTCTCAGCAGGAGGTGCTTCTCCCTTTTGTTGAAGAAGGCTCGTCTATATTTGTAGGTGCCAGTGTTGAAAATCCGTTGTTCGTATTGGTCCCAGCCCTTAATTCTCGTTGTTTAGTAGTAGAGTTAAAGCGTCTCTCAGATCAGAATGTTTTTACTGGCCTAAGGCGGGCTTTACAAGACAAGGAAAGGGGAGTTGATAGGGATCTTGAAATAGATGATGGTGTCCTTTGGGCTATTGCCAAACGAAGTGATGGGGATATGCGTCGAGCATATACGTTGTTAGAAATGGTTTGTGCTGGCAGAGATAAGGTTACAGAAGAGGATCTGGAACGATTGACGGGCAAGAAGGTCATATATTACGACCGAAAGTCAGATATGCATTATGATACCATATCGTCCTTTATAAAGGCGATGCGTAGAGGAGATGAACAGGAGGCTACTTATTGGTTATCTAAGATGCTTTACGCTGGAGAGGATCCTCGATTTATTGTCAGGAGGATGATAATCTTTGCGTCAGAAGATATAGGAATGGCTGATCCAAATGCATTAGTGGTGGCAGTCTCTGCTTATCATGCCCTGCAAGTAATCGGTTTGCCTGAGGCTGAGTTTGCTCTTATGCAGGCCTGTATGTACCTTTCTCGTGCTCCAAAATCCCCAGAGGTTAAAGAACGGTTATTTGCCTTAAAAGAGCATATTGAAAAAGAGCAAACCAAAGTTGCCAAGAAGTTTATACAACCAAATTAATCGACTAAAGATGACATTATCCGAAAAGATTTACTTGGTAATTTCAAATCTGTCTATTAAAAATGTTTTTTTTGTGCTATAATTCCAAATTCAGTGTATATCGTTTGTTTGAAGGATGAGGGATCATTTGTTATCGGGTTTAAATTGAGAAGATGGGGTAAAGCCAAAGCAAGGAGGTAAGGAGTTGGCTACTGAGTTGATAAAGCGAATGTTGGAGTCCGGTGTTCATTTTGGGCATCAGACCAAAAAATGGAATCCCAAAATGAAGCCATATGTATTTGGGCGGAGGAAGAATATCTATATTATAGATTTAGAGAAGACAGCCCAAAAATTAGAAGAGGCTAAGAATTTTCTTTCTTCCATGATAGCCAAGCGTGCGAGTGTGTTATTGGTAGGTACTAAAAAACATGCTCGAGATATTGTGGCAGAAGAGGCCCAGAAATATGGAATATTTTATGTTAATCACAGATGGTTAGGAGGAACATTGACTAATTTCCCTACGATTTGTAAGAGTATTGGTAAAATGAAAGAGTTGGAGCAGATCCTTTTTGGAGAGGGATCAGAACGATTGAAGAAAAAAGAACGGTCTCGCTTGACCCGTATTTATAACAAGAAATTAAAGAATTTTGTTGGAATTAAGGATATGGATAGACTGCCAGATGTAGTTATTGTCATAGATACAGAACATGAAAAGAATGCTGTTAGGGAAACGAAGCGGTTAAAGATTCCTACGATTGGTATCGTTGATACCGATTGTAATCCAGACGATGTTGACTACCCTATACCTGGGAATGACGATGCGTTTAAATCGATTCGATTTCTTTTGGGGGAGTTGCTTTCAGTGATCGATTCGGCCAGAGACAGTGTTACTACTGCACAAGTGGAGGGAGAGGCTGAGGTAGAAAAGCAAGAAGAACAGGTAAAGACTGAAGAAGAGGCAAGAAAGTTGAAGGAAGAGGCAGAGAAGATTGCCGAAGAAATTAAGGGAGTTGAGGAATTGGAGTCTCAGGAAGAAGGTATAAAGGAAATAAAGGCAGGAGGAGAGGAGTGATGGCACAAGTAACTTCTGATAAGATTAAAGAGTTAAGAGAATTAACTTCAGCAGGGGTGATAGAGTGTAAGAAGGCCTTGGAAGAGGCGGAGGGGGATATAAAAAAGGCTATTGAAGTATTGAAAAAGCGTGGCGTTGCTATTGCTGAGAAGAAGGCCTCAAGGGCCACTGGCCAGGGGAGAATAGAGGCCTATATCCATATGGGAGGCAAGATTGGGGTATTGGTTGAAATAGATTGCGAAACGGATTTTGTGGCCAACAATGATTTATTCAAGCAGGCCTGTAAGGATATAGCAATGCATATAGCGGCTATGGCCCCAGAGTATCTATCTGAGGAGGATGTCCCGAAAGAAGTCCTTGATCAAGTAGAGGATAAGGATGAGTTCCTAAAAGAAAAGGTGCTTTTAAATCAGCCCTTCATTAAAGATGAGAGCAAGACGATAAAGGATTACATTACTGATTTGATATCCAAGACAGGGGAAAATGCGGTTTTGAAGAGGTTTGTTAGGTTTGAGGTTGGTCTATAGCAATTAAAGAATGCCTGAAATAAAGTATCGTCGGGTAGTAATCAAGATGAGCGGTGAGGCCCTCCAAGGGGAGGAGCCTTCCGGGATCTCTTTAGATACCTTATCTTATGTATGTGAAGAAATAAAATCGATATGGGATGCTGGGGTTGAGGTGGCAGTGGTAGTAGGTGGAGGGAATATCTTTCGTGGAGGGAAAGAGTTTTCGGTTTTTGGATTGGATCGTTCAGTCGCTGACTATATGGGGATGCTGGCCACAGTTATAAATGGCCTGGCCTTGCAGAATGCATTAGAGAAGTTAGGGGTACCTACCAGAGTTATGACGGCGATAGAGATACGCCAGGTTGCAGAGCCGTATATAAGACGAAAGGCCATTCGCCATTTAGAGAAGGGAAGAGTGGTGATATTTGTTGCAGGGACAGGTAATCCTTATTTTACTACCGATACTGCAGCCGCCCTTCGCTCGGCTGAGATACATGCTCAGTTGCTCTTAAAGGCGACAAAAGTAGATGGGGTGTATGACTCGGACCCCAATATAAATCCTAATGCTAAGCGTTATGATCGGCTTACTTATTTGGATGTCATAAAACAGAGATTGCAAGTAATGGATATAACTGCTATAACTATGTGTATGGAGAACCGAATTCCCATTGTGGTCTTGGATCTTAATCGCAAGGGGGATATGAAAAAGACAGTGATGGGAGAAGAGGTAGGGACGCTTATTACTACATAGATTGGAGAAGGAGGATTACTATGCCACATAATTTTTCCAGTGTAAAAGACATAATGAATTGGGCTAAAGGACATATGGAAAAGGCAATAGAGGTATACCAAAAGGGCTTATCTGAAATACGCACTGGCAAGGCCTCGGCTTCTTTGGTAGAAGAGATACGGGTACATTGCTATGGTCAAGTCCTTCCATTGAAACAGTTGGCATCAGTAAGTATCCCTGATGCTCATTTGATAATGATTCAACCTTGGGATCCCAATACTATTCAAGAGATAGAACGCGCCCTTGCTAATTCTAAATTGGGAGTCAATCCTACAGATGACGGAAAGGTGATACGGGTAGTTCTCCCTCCTCTTTCTGAGGAAAGGCGTAAGGAATTAGATAAAATAGTAAAGCAAGAGGCAGAGCACGCGAAAGTCTCTATTCGCACGATTAGAAGAGAAGCCAAGGAGGCTATAGAGAAACTTGAGAAGGATAAAGTAATAAGTGAAGATGAGGTCTTTAAGGCCAAAGAAGATTTGCAGAAATTGGTTGATAAGTTTGTAGAGAAGATAGGAGAGATTCTCAAAGCAAAAGAAGAGGAGTTAAAGGTCGTATAAATACGTAAGGAGGGAGGGAATTATGCCAGTGTTGTTCCCATTCTTGACTTCCAAAAAGCGTCGACAAGTTTTAGTTGATAAAGATTTCCAATTAAAATACATATCCCGTGTTTTTTGGTTTACCTTGGGAATGATAATCTTGGGCGCGGTATTTGCCTTTTTGTTTACTACTTTAATTTTTCTGAAGCGGGGTCTTACTACATACATAGATGAGTTTCGTCTTTTGGCCCTGGCAATCTTTCTTACTGTAGTGGTGCAGATAATAACCGCTGCAGTGTTTATTTATTGGGAAGGCCTTTATATGACTCATAAGATAGTAGGGCCATGGGTTAGGATTAGAAAAATCCTTGAAGAGGTAGGGAATGGGAATTTTTCCTTAAGGATAAATTTGAGAAAGGCCGATGAGTTTCATGATGTTGCTTCTTGGATTAACCATATGTGTGATAAACTGGAGAGGTTAAGGGCAGAGGGGAAACTCTGTCCAGAAAATGGTTCCTCCGAGTCCCAACCTAAATCCGAAGGTTCTCCCGATTGAACTTGAATGCATGAACGTGAGCCGCTAGCTCAGCAGGTAGAGCACCGGCCTTTTAAGCCGGGTGTCCTGGGTTCGAGTCCCAGGCGGCTCACTTTTTTGTCCCATACTGCTGACATTGGATTTATTGTCCAAGCAGATATCCCTGAAGAAATAGTTATTGGGGCTATATATGGATTGTTTGCAGCCATATTAGGAGAAGATTACTTGAGAAAAGTTTTCCTTGAAGGTAAAAAAGAGAGACGTTTATTTACAATTAAGTCTCAAGATTTATCCCTTGCCTTGCATAACTTATTAGAAGATCTCCTTTATCAGTTTGATACGCGTAGGTGGGTGCCTATAGAGGTGGAATCTATATCTGTTTTCCCAGATAAATATCAGATTGATGCATCTATATGGTTTAGACAGTTGTCTCGTAAATATAGAGGAGAAGTGAATGAAGTAAAGGCAGTAACCTATCATAATCTCAGATTTGAAAAGAAAGGAGATGTATGGGAGGCCGAGGTGATTCTGGATGTATGAAACCGAATTCTGGATGTATGAAACCGAATATAGCGGTATTTTGTTCTGGTAATGGTTCCAATTTTGAGGCGTTAGTAAAAAACAACAGAAAAGGGAAATTTCCGGGCAGTATAGAGTTGATGGTAACGGATAACGCAGATGCCTTTGCAGTACTTAGGGCCCAAAGATTACAAATCCCTGTTTTATTTGTTGATCCGAAACGTTATGTTAGTAAAGAAGATTATGAAAAAGTGTTAGTGCGAGAGTTGAGGCGATTTTCTATTGATTTGATTCTATTAGCAGGTTTTATGCGTATTCTCTCGCCGTATTTTGTTAAAAAGTTTCGCAATCGAATACTAAATATTCATCCTTCCCTATTGCCGGCCTTTAAGGGCGCTCATGCCATAAAGGATGCCTTCGAGTATGGGGTAAAAGTTACAGGTGTGACAGTACACTTTGTTGATGAGGGGGTAGATAGCGGCCCAATAATCCTTCAAGGGTCGGTTTCAGTAGAGAATAACGATACCTTATCTACTCTTGAGGCGAAGATACATAAGTTGGAACATAGAATATATTCTCAGGCGGTAAATATAGTTTTAACTAAGAAATGGAAGATATCCAGACGAAGATTTGTTCTGCTTTCTTAGATGTGACCTTTTCATCACCCCAGGCCAATCTGGATTTTGATGAGTATTTGTTAGAATTGTCTAATCCTTCCCGAATATTGAGGATTTGGGAATCTAAGGAATATTTTGTGGTTATGGGAAGAAACAGTGATGAATCGGATCTTAACCTGCCTGCAATAGAGGCTGTGAAGATTCCTGTCTTAAGACGCAAATCAGGTGGAGGGACAGTTTTGCAAGGTCCGGGGTGTTTGAATTATACATTTGTGTCGGATTTGTTTCCTCAAGTGGGCAGTGTAAAGGGGGCATTTGAGTGGGTTCTTTCGCGATTAAGGATGGTTGTAAAAGAGGTATTGGGCATGGAGACAGAAGTGAAGGGTAGTTCGGATCTATGCTTAGGTAACAGGAAATTTTCTGGAAATGCCCAGAGGAGAAGAGGCAACAGATTCTATGTCCATGGGACTATACTTTACGATTTTGATTTATCATTGATGGACAGGTTTCTTTTTCTGCCTAAGACAAGGCCAGATTATCGCAAAGACAGATCAAATCAGAACTTTCTTATAAATATAGCAAATCTTAAAGAAAAAAAAGGTAATTTTGTCCGTGCAATGGCGTTTTATTTCCTGGAAAAGAGATAAGAGATGGAAACAAGAGAGCAAAAGAGATTGCGTGCCCAGAAGGTATTAGAGAAATTGGTGGATATATATGGTAATCCCAGGACTGAGTTGAATTACGCAAATCCTTATCAACTTTTTGTTGCGGTGATACTCTCGGCCCAGAGTACAGATAAGAAAGTCAATGAGATAACTCCGAGGCTTTTTTCTCGATTTCCTGATTTCTTTTCCTTATCTAAAGCGCAACCAGAGCACTTATATCCCTATATCAAAGAGATTGGCCTGTATCGAAATAAGGCCAAAAACCTTGTTTTTTCTTCCAAAAAGATTATAGAAGAGTTTAAAGGGAAATTACCTGATCGATTGGAACAATTGATAACCCTACCGGGTATAGGCAGAAAGAGTGCAAATGTGTTATTGGCCAATCTGTTTGGAAAGGATACAATAACAGTCGATACCCATGTGATGCGTCTCTCTCAGAGATTGGGGTTTACTACGAAACGAGATCCAGTGAAGATTGAGTTTGAATTGATGGAAGTATGGCCAAAAGGCAATTGGAGCAATCTATCGCATTGTCTTATTCTACATGGTCGTAGGGTATGTAAGGCAAGGTCTCCACGGTGTTATGAGTGTGTGCTGGATTCTATTTGTCCTAAGGTATGGATAGTGAGATCAGAGAAAAAAAGGAGGAGAAGTGAAGAACAGACCTGAACTTATAGTTGCATTGGATGTGGATTATTCCAAGGTAGAAGAAATTGTAGAATCCTTAGGAGAAGAACAAATCTGGTACAAAGTAGGGTATGAATTGTTTGTTCAAACTGGA
>JAMOOT010000160.1 GCA_027065215.1 Candidatus Omnitrophota bacterium
TACCTCTATCGCCAATCTACGCGCAATATCTACTAATATTTTCCATAACCTGCTTTTCAAGTCTTCAATACTGCTACACTCCGGCATACTCAACAATATCACCGGATACCTCTTGTCCCAATCCCACTTATTATGTATCCACAACCCCTCAAATAATTCCTTCTCCCCCTCAAACAAATACCTAATCGTGGACAACAACAAACTCTTTCCAAATCTACGCGGACGAGAAAGAAAGAACACCTTTCCTGAACGAACTAATTTGTACACCTCAGCAGTTTTGTCTATGTACAAATAATTCAAATCAGAGGTCCTTAAATCCTTAAAATCTTGCACTCCTATCGGCATCAATTTATCCATACAAGCCTCCTTTGCTTTATCCCAGTGTATGATTCTATTCTACCAATACCTCACAACAACTCAAATGGATATAAAACAAATCCAAAATCAAAGGTTATTTTTCTATTTCGCTCTCTGCCAACCTCTGGAATCGGCAGAAAGTATATTGGGCACCAATTTTAGAATCTCCTCAACTATTCCTATCAAACAATCGTGAGTTTTACGTGGACAGATCTTTTTATAACAAGGGTGGCAAACCTGAGTCCATACAGGTTTGATAAATCCTATCTTCTCAGGGGCATCTGGAAGATGGCGGGCAGGAAAGGTTGGACCGAAATAAACTATGGTCGGAGTGTGGATAAGATAAGCAAAATGAAGGGGTGCGCTATCAGGGGTAATCAGTAGGTCCAAAAGATCAATCAGAGGGAACAATTCTTCCGAACTCGTCCTCCCGGTCATATCAGAAAGGCTAATAAGGGGATTTATCTCTTTCACTCGCTCCACTAATTCCTCAGACAGACCCCTATCTCGCATCGTGCCTATAAGGACCCAGAGGTAGTTCTCCCTCCCATCCACTTTGGTTATTAGATCTATCAAGGCATCCTTAGAAAGGGTCTTGCTTGGCCAGTTAGAACGCAATACCAATCCTATCATTTTCTCTTTCCGTATGGAACCAAGTGTATTACCTTGTATTTTAAGAAATATTTCTTGCCTTTTTTCCTCTGCAATTTCTACATAGAATCTGTCTACATCTATAGGTTTAAGTCCACACTGAGAAAGGAATCTCTTTTGCTCTTGTATTGGATAGTCCTTTTCCCATCTTATGGGGTCAGTGTGGAAGAGCCAAGCCAGTTTTCGCAAATAACCGAACCTACGATGCGCACCACTACGCCAAGATAAAAACTGGGTAATCCCCCTACCCTGCAGGTCATAGACTATATCTAAATCAGCACGTGCTGGCCTAAATAATTGCCATAATCTTGTATAATTGTCTGCCTCCCAAAGCATCACAGTCTCTGTCGGGCCAACGGCAATGATCTCTGAATTAGGAAAGTTTTTCTTTATGGACTCAAAACTATACCTGGCAAGCGCAATATCCCCCAAGGAAGAAGTCTTTACAACCCCTATTCTATATCCACCTAATACCGATTCATACGTCGATAATACACTCTCACACATCCGCTCTATACCATAATCCTCGGCTATACGCCTTCCTTTTAGCCCCATTTCTATTGCCTTGTCTGGATTCTCTAACAGATAAATCATCTTTTCCTGCCAATCTTGAATTGAATCTGCTTGGGCCAACAATCCATTCTTCCCGTCAACCAGTTCATTAAGTGCGGGCAGATTAGAAGCTATAACCGGTCGTCCCACAGCACCAGATTCTACAACCCCCCTACCGAATGATTCTGGGTATTGGGAAGGGATTAACAACGCATAAGCCTTGGCAATAATATCGCTTATATCCTTTCTTGGGCCAAGAAATTCAACGGAATCGTGTAGGGAAAACCTAATCTGAAGCGAACGAAGATACTGGTAATATCTATGATTCCCTACATCTCCTACTATCCATAACCGAGAATTGGGATACTTCCTTGTTACCTTAGAAAAGGCCCTAATAGCGACATCCTGCCCTTTATTAGGGGTAATCCGGCCAATAACCAAAAAGATAGGGTCTTTTTCGTCTTGAAAGGGGACATAATTAAACTCGTCTAAATCTACACCCCGTGGAACCAAGACAATTTTATACGAAGGGACATCAAACTCTCTTTTCATATACTCGCCAATAAACTCCGATGGCACTATTACTCGACGCCCCATTCCCATTACCCAAGTTATTGGCCCTTTGGAATATAATCCGTGACAGGTAGTTATAAAATTGACTATCTTAGGATATCTCTCCCTTTTAAATCGCATACGGTTTACCATCCTCACGGCATAATAACTTATCCACGCAGGCACACGTGAACGGGCATGTACTACATCTATATCATTTTCCTCTATTATTCTTGCCAACTTGGGGATAAGGGATATCATCACAACAGGATTTTTACTATGCACAGGGAGTTTTATATGCTTTACGCCTATCTTATCCAAATAGGCCTGTCGCCACCCTCCAAAGGAAACAACTATTGATTTATGCCCCTGAGAAACCAAATAAGATGCCACTTCAACTGTGCCTCGTTCCACCCCTCCACTGTTCAACCTTGGCAGGATCTGAAGTACCTTCATAAGGGGCCCCTATCTTAATTCTGATAGGCTAATGTATCTTTGGCTATTGCCTTTGCAAGAGAATAGATCTTCCCAGCACCTAAAAAGAGCAAACAATCCCCATCTTGGACTGCCGCCTGCACTTCGCCTATATCATAGTCAATCATTGCATATGCCGGTGTTTTGGTATGCCGAGTAAATTCTATACAAAATCGTTCACTCGTAATTCCCTCTATTGGCCTCTCACCAGCCGAATATACTGGAGTAACAAGTAATAAATCAGTCCCAGACAAGGATGAGATAAATTCATTCCAAAATCCAGAAAAACGAGAATACCGATGGGGTTCAAAAACAACAACCAATCGCTTCTCTCCTATCACATCCCTAACTGCTGATATAGTACTACTTATCTCTGTTGGATGATGGGCGTAATCGTGAATTATCAACGAAGGAGAATAACTCATCACATCCATTCGTCTGGCAATGCCTGGGAAGGTCTCTATTGCTTGAATAACTTGAACAGGATCTATTTCCAACCAATCGCAAACTTGCAATACCCCACAAATATTCCTAACATTATGTAATCCGATCAATGGAACTTTTCCAGATATGATCTTATTTTCCTTTCTATCCATATACTCAACATCCATTGTAAAGTCAGGGTTTATTTTATGTCCCACTGGTACAAATCTTAGATCTTGAACCGACTTAATATTCTCAAACTGAGAAAACTCTTGCCCTATTTTACTACCTAATCCAATCAAGAATTTGGTATCTCGCCTCTGGATTATATAATTACGGAAAAACTCTACCATAGAAGATTCCTGCCCGTAAAAATCAATATGCTCCAATTCAAGATAAGGGATGAACATTATCTCAGGTTTGAACAAAGAAAACGAACCATCGCTTTCATCCAACTCCAGAACTGCTATCTCTCCTGTCCCAAGCCAAGCGTTACGCCCAACCCCTTTCAAGATTCCACCTATATAGGCCGAAGGCCGATAACCCAACTGATGCAATACCCAAGAAAGCAAACCCGTTGAGGTGGTCTTTCCATGCGCACCAGTTATACCAATAACCTTTCTGGAACCGAATATTGCCTGTAACATCTCTGAGCGATGATAAATTGGTATATTAAGAGATCGGGAAAGCTCAAGTTGAGGGTCCTCATATGGAACTGCTGTAGATGTTACTACCGCATCAATCTTACGTTTCTTTACTGCCTCTGACACAGGCTCTAAAATTAACCCTTCCTTTACTAAATCATCTATAATGTAACTATGAGAAATATCTGTGCCACTTACAGTATGTCCCAATTGCAGCAAGAGCCGAGCAATTCCTGACATACCTATTCCGCCTACTGCCAACACATGTATATTCATTTTACATCACCTCAACTTCCCAATCTATTAACTCAACCTCTCTGGTTATCTTAATATAATTCACTAACCCATCTATTGCCTTATCTAAAGATGAGCGGCCTTCCCTTAACACAGCGACTGAGATCACTGACCTTTGCCACTTATCTTGATAGTCGCTCTCTATTACAGAGGCATTAAATTTATCTCGCAACTTCTTTTTAATCCCAAGAAGAACGCTCCTCTTGTGCTTTAACGACCTTATCTCAGGTATATACAATTCCAAGTGCACCAACCCAACAAACATCCTTAATTTTACTTTAAAACTACCGTGCGGTTTTTACCTAACCGTTTTGCTTCATAAAGGGCTTTATCGGCAATTTCTATTATAGTATAAGGGTCCTTACCATCTTCCGGAAATGACGCCACACCCACGCTCACTGTTACATTTAACACCTCATTATAAGCGATCACAGGTTTTTCTGACACGACCTTACAAATACGCTCACCAGCCCGC
Organism: Candidatus Omnitrophota bacterium; assembly: GCA_027065215.1. Taxonomy (GTDB): domain Bacteria; phylum Omnitrophota; class Gorgyraeia; order S143-82; family S143-82; genus S143-82. Next base: position 4,423 of record JAMOOT010000160.1, read on the forward strand.
TTGGCCCCTTCCCTATCTGTATCCAAGAGTATTACACAAAATTCTTCCCCCCCATATCTGCCTACTAAATCAATCTCACGGGCGGTTGATTTTATCCTACTCGCGACTTCCTTAAGTACTGCATCACCAACTAAATGGCCATAGGAATCGTTTATCCTCTTAAAATTGTCAACATCTATCATAAGAAACCCAACTGGCGAATTAAATTTATTGGCGCGTAGTAAACTCTCAAAGAAACTATCTAACACATACCGCCTCACATAAACTCCAGTAAGTTCGTCAGTTATTGCTACCTCTTCAATTGCCCGGTACAATTTTATCCGCCGCATACCTAATGCAAACTGATTGGCTAATATATGAAAGATATCTAAGTCTTCTTCTCTACATCCTTTAACTGCAAGATACCCTCGAATATCATTTTCAACCCTTATTGGGAAAAGATAATACTCCAAACTATGAGTAAGAGACAGTTGAGTGCTATCAATGAACACACAATCTTCAACTTGGATATATTCCTTCAATCTTTCTTTAAATATCTTGAACATCTCTATCTCATCAAGGGTATTGGTCAAATCCTTTATTATTTCATATAATTTCACCTCTTTCTCTGCTTCTCGCTCGAACTGACGGTTCTTTGCCCGTTGCCGTTCAAGATCGTGATACATTTTCTTCCTAGTAGATTCCAATTCCTCCACCTTGCGTCTCATCTCTTCTACTATCTCACGGTGTCTTACCACCAAATGCCCAATGACCGCAAGGCCGATCCCTATTATTACAGATGATACTGATACTAAGCAAAACATACCTTATTCTTCCCGGTTGATTTGGCCTCGTATAAACGTTCGTCTGCTTTCTTTATAAGCGCAGTCTTATCTCTACCATCTTTGGGATAGGCTGCAACACCAATAGAGACAGTAACACTGGTTGGTGTGCGACGTAAAATCACCTGTTTTTCGGCTATCTCTCCACGTATTTTCTCTGCAATCTCAACCGCTGATTTAATATCCTTGCCCTCTAAGTATATCAAGAATTCCTCCCCTCCATAGCGGGCAACTATATCCTTGTGCCTACGGGTATGCCTTAACATAATCTTGGCCACATTTTTTATTATAATGTCTCCTGCGGTATGCCCATACGTATCGTTATATTTCTTAAAGTCATCTATATCTATCATCAATAGAGAAAAGACCTTTTGTTGACGGTATAACAATATCTCTTCCAACCTCTCAAGGATATATCTCCGAAGGTAAAGACCACTTAACCCATCTCGTAATGCCAAAGATTCCATTCGCTTATATAAAATAGTATTACCAATTGCAACAGCAGCCAAATCACCTATTGTCTGCAAAAACGATAAATCCTCAGAATAAAATGTGTACTTATCAAACGAATTAAGGCGCAAAATCCCAATTACTTTTTCTTCTATAATCATAGGAACAGATAAAAGAGACCCCACTGGGGTACTCTTCCCCAAACTATCCAAATCAAATCTATAATCATGACTGGTATCTTCTACCAATAAAGGGCAGGCATGTTTCATCACCCATCTATCAAAGATATCCCCACTACGCGGTATTTTATAAAAATCCATATTTACCCCTGCCTTATCCACCAACTCTAACCGCTGGCGCTCCTCATCAACGATGTATATAACACACTGATCAGACTTGGGAATCATATCCATTGTCTTTTGTACAATGTAGTGAGAAACTGCCTCCAATGAAAGGTTATAACTCAATTTCTGCATCATAGACTCAAGGGCAAGATACCGGCTTTTCTTCCTCTGAAGGGCAGATTCTAAACGAGAGGCCTGCTCCAATTCAGCCTGTAGGAGGTTTATCTTTTCATATAAGTCACTTTTCCTTATTTCCCAAACGCATACAGTATTGCTAATTCGCCTATAGAGAAAGACTATTATGGAAAGAATAATGAGATAGGCACAGAAAAAGAAAAACAAATTATAAGGACAATAATAGACTGCATAACCCAAAGGCACCAAAACATAGGCAAGAATCGCAATGATTGTTAATAAATTTCGTTTAAACAATGCTTTTCTCGGTATCCTTGTCGAAGAAGTGAACCTTCGACATATCGAAAATAACTTCTACTTCCGACTCGGGACGTGGGGCTAAATTGGGCCTCATTCGAGCAACAAAAGTGCGACGGCCAGTAGTGAAATAAACAAAAGAATCTGAACCCATTGGTTCCACGACCTCACAAATCACCTTAGCCCGATTCCCGGTTTGCTTAGCAAAAGTCACATACCCAATATCATGCACATCCTCAGACCGAATTCCCATTGTTATTTCCTTATTCAAGTACGGCTTTATCTTTCCATACATAGATTCAGTAATCTTCAACTCAAGACCATCGCCAACAAAGAAGTACTTACTCTCCCGTTTTACAATCTTGCCATCAAAGAAATTCATAGGAGGAGTCCCAATAAAGCCAGCAACAAACTTGTTGGCTGGTTTTTCATAAACCGTAATTGGATCGGCGAACTGTTGAATCTCCCCCGCCCGCAGAATGCAGATCCTATCACCCATTGTCATTGCCTCTGTCTGGTCATGAGTAACATATATCATAGTAGTCTTTAATCTGGTATGTAGCCTTTTTAACTCTGTACGCATTATTACCCGCATCTTGGCATCTAAATTACTCAAGGGCTCGTCAAACAAAAACACTAAAGGTTTACGCACAATAGCGCGCCCCACCGCGACCCTTTGACGTTCTCCACCTGAAAGTTCTCTTGGTCTGCGGTTTAATAGATGTTTTATACCTAAAATATCCGCCGCCTCCTCTACTCGTTGCTTGATCTCGTCCTTTGGATACTTGCGCAATCTAAGAGCAAAGGCCATATTATCAAAAACACTCATATGTGGGTATAAGGCATAGTTCTGAAAAACCATCGCGATATTTCGATCTTTTGGCGGAACTTCATTTACAAGCCTATCACCTATGTAAATCTCTCCACTGGTAACTGTCTCTAAACCCGCAATGACCCTGAGAGTGGTAGATTTACCACAACCTGACGGACCAACAAACACAACAAATTCACCATCTTCTACATCCAGACTAATCCCTTTAACCGCAACTACTCCTTTATCGTATCGTTTCACAACGTTCTTTAGTGTAACCTTTGCCATATACTTTCCTCCACAGGTAAGGTAAACTAATCCAACCCTCGTTTATAGAACCACAAGTCCTCAATCAATCGTATAATAATAGAACGCAGGTCCTTACGTTCTATAATCATATCAATTAATCCGTGTTCCTGCAAGAACTCTGAACGCTGAAAACCTTCAGGAAGATCTTGGTTTATCGTCTTTTTGATAACCCTTGGGCCCGCAAATCCAATCAAGGCCCCTGGCTCGGCTATTAAGACATCCCCTAAGGAGGCAAAACTCGCCAACACCCCAGCCATCGTTGGGTTAGTAAGGACAGAGATATAGATACCACCTGCTTTTTGATATCTTCCAATGGCTGCGGAAGTCTTTGCCATCTGCATAAGGGAGAACATACCTTCATACATTCTCGCACCGCCACCTGAAGCCGATATAGTTATCAAAGGGATCATCTCTTCTATGGCCAACTCCGCTAAACGAGCAATCCTTTCACCCAAAACTGATCCCATTGAACCCATTATAAACCGCGAATCCGTCACCGCAACCGCAACCCTTCTCCCATTAAGAGAGGCCACTCCAGCAAGCACTGCCTCATCCATCCCCGTAGTCTCACGAGCAGATTTTAGCTTCTCCTGATAAGTCTTTGGCCCTTTGAAATTAAGGGGATCTGCTGTATGTATCTCAGTAAACATCTCAGTAAAACTACCCGCATCAAATGTAATCTCTATTCTCTTCTGTGCCGAAATAGAAAAGTGATAACCACAGTTGGGACAGACCCAAAGGTTTTCCTCTAACTGTTTATTCAAAATTAACTTATAACAAGAATTGCACTTCGTAAGGATATTTGACGGAACATCTTTTTTCTTACCGCGATTAAAGAGAAGAAACCTTTTCTTCGGCTTAAATATACTCATCTATATAACCTCTTTTCTTCAATATAATCCCAAACCTGCTTGGGCAACAGAAACCTAACTGATTTCCCGGCTTTAATTCTCTTTCTAATCAGTGACGAACTAATCTCAATTCTGGGCGCATTAGAGTATATCAAATAATCCCTTTCAGACCCTTTTTTACCCCACCTTGGCGCAACAATAAATTTAACCAATTTTACCAACTTTTCCCAATCCTTCCAAGAAGTTAAAAAATTCACTGAATCTTCGCCAATTATCCAATAAATCTCTTTCATTCCCCTGGTTAGCAATTCTTCCACAGTATCAATTGTGTAGGAGACCCCACCGCGACGAATCTCCATATCATCTAAAACAAATTCATTCCACCCTTCTATAGCCAAGGAAACCATAGTAAGCCTATCTTCTGGTGAAGCAACTGGTATCTTATCTTTATTCCTAAAATAGGGGACAAACAAAACCTTCTCTATATCAAACTCTTCCCTAATCCAATCCGCAACAATCAGATGCCCTATATGTGGAGGATCAAAAGCCCCACCAAACACCAATACCTTCATAATGTCAATTCCTTACCTGGCCTTCACCAAAGACTATATATTTATATGTAGTCAACTCCTCCACTCCCATAGGACCACGGGCATGCAACTTATCCGTACTTATACCGATTTCTGCCCCCAATCCAAAAACCCCTCCATCAGTAAATCGAGTAGAGGCATTCACATATACTGCCGAAGAATCCACCTCACGAGTGAACTTCATCGCTGCTTTGAAATCTTGAGTAATAATACCATCAGAGTGATGAGAACTATGCTCATTGATCCACTCGATAGCCTCATCTAAAGACCTCACAACCTTTACCGCAATAATCAAATCAAGATATTCCTTAAACCAATCCTCATCACTGGCCTTTTTACACTCTATTATCTTGATAGTCTCTTCACATCCCCTTATCTCTACTCCATGGGCAGCA
>JAMOOT010000161.1 GCA_027065215.1 Candidatus Omnitrophota bacterium
AGAGCCAGCGATAAAGCAGATAGAGGAGAGGAGGTATTGGGAGAAGTATGAGGGGGCGGGTAGAGAGATATATTTGGTAGGGATAAATATAGATAGTGAGGCAAGGCAAGTTGGGGAGATGGAAGTAAAGAAGATTAAATAGGTGGGGTGTTGGAGGTGTAGGCTTGTTTAAATGATGCCTTTGGCAGAAGGTGATACAAGTAAGAATAAATAAGAGAGGCAATGGAACGATGTCTGTTCCTATTCTCAAGTCTTAACTAACTCTCTCTTGATATTTGCTAAGGAGGTAGTATAATTTTTACAATTAAATGCGGGCGTAATTCAGTTGGTAGAATGCGAGCTTCCCAAGCTCGACGTCGCGGGTTCGAGTCCCGTCGCCCGCTGGATGTGAAAATGATTTGATAATTTGCTTATGAGAGATAGGTTGGTCTTTGAGTAGTGTTTTAGCAGGGAGTCGAACCCGAGGGGGTTGTTAAGGGGGAGGAATCCCCCTTAATATAGAGCCGACAGGAAGTCGGCGGGGGTGACAGCGAGCGGAGCGAGCGCAAGAGGGGGCGTGAGCCCCCTATTGGGAGCAGGATGCGACGGGTTCGCAGTCCCGTCGCCCGCTGGATGTGAAAATGATTTGATAATTTGCTTATGAGAGATAGATTGGTCTTTGAGTAGTGTTTTGGCAGGGAATCGAACCCGAGGGGGTTGTTAAGAGGGAGGAATCCCCCTTAGTTTGTTCATTTTGCTATTATAGAGTGATAAACAAGAATTATTTTTTGTCTAAGGATTTATTGAATGTCGATTTTATTGACTTCATTGAGTGTTTTGAGGTATGGGATATATCTTTTGAAAGTAGATATAGAAGTAGATAATGGTAATGTCTTTTAGGTGTTTTTTTTTCTTAGGGTTGCTCTTATTGATTCTTAATTCTGGATGTGCTCCAAAACACGTATCCACTCTATCTGTCTATTCGGCAGATTCGATACATCCTATCACTCATCAATCAAGGCAGAATTTGCCTTATCATATCGTTTCTAAAGGAGAGACTCTTTGGCGAATTTGCAAGAATTATGGGGTCAGTATGTCTGATGTAGTGAAGTTGAACAATATATCAGATCCTTCTGATATAGAAGCAGGCCAGAGGATCTATTTACCAATTAATGCCAGTGATAACCCTTCTACATTAAGAGTTTCTGGGCGTTATTCAGGACCGACTGAAAAGACGTTTTCTTGGCCAATAAAAGGAGATGTGGTTTTGTTCTATGGACAGTGCAGGAATGGTTGGGTAAATAAAGGAATAGAGATACGGGGTAAAGATTCAAATGTGGTATCTCCTAAGACTGGGAAGGTTGTGTTTATTAGTAATGACTTAAGGGGTTATGGGCTTACGATAATGATAGACCACGGAGATGGTTTTATATCTGTTATTGCAGGGATGGGAGAGAAGAATGTGAAATTGGGCGATATAGTAAAGAAGGGTGAAGTTGTAATGACGGTGAAACCTCATAGTATTATACATTACGAACTCAGGAAAAATGCTCAGTCGGTTAATCCTCTGCGCTATTTAAAATAGTTGTCTTAAACAATGAAGACGGATATTCGATTGATATATAAACGAGAATATGAACGTATAGTTCACTGGGTTAACAGCCACAGTAAAGGATATAGGCAGAATTTGGCTATCTTAGGTCGGCCTTTTATCGGGAAGACCTTTATAATTTCCCGAATATTGGATAATCTACCTGAAAGTGTGGTTTCGGTCTTAATAGATGCAAAGGAAATAGATAAGACATATCTAATACGTTCATTTTCTAATTCCCTTTTGGCCTCTTATCTAAGAGGAAGATGCGATTCCTCGGATCTGGAGGAAAAACTAAGACAAGTTGAGTCAATCTTACCAAATACTGTAAATCGCATTCGCTCACGTATTAATCAACATGCCGATTTTGAAATGATTTTTGATCTCCTATGGGCGTTTATAAAAGAGTCAGGGAAACAAGCCTTATTGGTTATTGAACATTTTGAACAACTTGAATCTTTATGGGGGAAGGAAGTCTTTTCTTTATTGGCAAAAAAGATAATGGAAATGAAGAATGTGATGTTTATAATTACCAGTTCTTCGATTTCTCGTGCTAAAGCAATATTACAACATGAACTATCTCTTTTGTTTGGCAATTTTGAGGAGATTGTCTTAGATGCTCCATCTCCGATAAGTTGCCGAGACTATATGGGGCGGGTATTGCCAACTTTGTCTTCTCAAGCGCAAAAATTTATTTACCGTTTTACAGGTGGAAGTCCTTTCTATATGGATATACTTTGTCGCAAAATTAGAAATTTACTTCCGGAACTACAGAGCGAGTGGTCTGTTATTAAGGAAGTAATCTATGAAGAAATCTTCTCTGATTATGGTTTAATAAATCAACATTTTATTCGATGGATCTCCTCTCTTACAGATGGTCCAAGAGGCCCGCAGGTGCCTACTTTTTTGCTTGCCTCTACACAAGAACCTAAATTGGATTCTTTAGCACAGCGGTTTGGTTGGCATAGAAATCTACTTGAACATAAGATTGATGTCCTTAGAGAAAAGGGATTGGTCTATGTTGACCATGACAACCTATTTTTTGAGGACTATTTGTTTAAGTTTTGGATTAGAAACGTATATCGCTTGCGTATTGAAAATTCAGGGGTTGGGGAACAATATTTCCGCCGAGTAGCGATGGATTTGATAGAAAACGAGATTAAGGAATTTTTGGAACAGGACTCTATTTCGCATGAGGAAAGGATCAAATTGCTGTTTAATCGATTTCGAAGTGAGTTCATAATTATGCCAGATAGAAAAAAACGCAGGTTTTATAGGTTTGTCGATATTGAAAAAATTGATTCGTATGATTGGATGTATATGGCTATCAGCGAAGAAGGTTATAAATGGCTATATGCCTATAGAATCGCTTGGACTGAGTCGGATGCATTTGAATTTAAGTCCGTTGTGGACAATCTTAGGAATATGGTTCAACGGAAGATAATGATTTCATTGGAACGTTTTTCCTCTCCTGTAAAGGTGATTGCAAAGGAAGGAAATATATGGACATGGAATCAAAAGTTATTGAATTATCTTTTATCATTACACGGTATAGGGGAGATATTATGGTGAAAATAGGTGTAATATCAGATACTCATTTTATTGATACTAACAAAGTGCGGTTGCCTAAGGAAGTCTTTGAGGTTTTTAATGGGGTTGATCGTATATTTCATGCTGGCGATGTTATATCCCAGGAAGTGTTAAAGCAACTCTCTAAAATAGCCCCTGTCTATGCAGTAAGAGGAAATATGGATTTGAGTGGATTCACTAAAACTTTGCCTGAAACAATAGTAGATGTGATCGAAGGAGTAAAGATCGGTCTTATCCATGGTTGGGGCCCTCCGCAAGGGATTAAGGATCGAATTAAAGGGAAATTTTCTCCTGAGGTACGAGTTATTATATTTGGACATACCCACCATCCAGAAATAGAAGAGAAGGATGGGATATTGTTCTTCAATCCTGGTTCGGCTACTGATAAAATTTACACCTTGTATAATTCTGTGGGCTTGCTTACGATTGATTCAGGAAAGGCAGAAGGGGAGATAGTAGAATTATGACAGAACTTGAACAGGCCTTATTGAGTCTTGAAGAACGATACGAGAGTAGATGTTTGCGGTGCGGAAAATGTTGCGGTAGGGATACGGATCCCTGTGTTCACTTGAAAAAAGGGGAAGATGGTCGATATTTTTGCGAAATCTATGAGAGACGCTTTGGTTGGCATAGCACGGTTTCAGGTAAGCGTTTTAGGTGTGTATCAATAAGAGAGGTGAAGCGAGATGGATATTTGCCACCAGATTGTGGATATAGATGATAAGGAGTTAGGAAAACTATTTGCTTGTTTGATTGCTTTAGTTAGACTGTTGCGTTCAGATAAGGGTTGCCCTTGGGATAGGAAACAAACAGTAGATGATGTTAAAGAATTTTTATTAGAGGAGGTTTATGAACTCATTTCAGCCTTGTCTAATAAAGACTGGGAAGAAACCCAAGAAGAAATTGGAGATGTTTTATTATTGGCGGTGTTTTTAACTCAAATTGGCAAAGAAAACGAGATTTTCTCTCTACGAGGGGCACTTGAGGAGGTTATTGATAAGTTAATTAGACGGCATCCTCATGTTTTTGGAGATTTGTCCCTTTCAGATGCTAATGAAGTTATTGCCAATTGGACTAAAATTAAGGAGCAAGAAAAAAAGAAAAAAGGGAAAAAATCTGGTCCGTGGGAGTCAGTGCCAATGCACGCACCTTCTATGTTCCAGTACTATACTTATTTGAAAGAATTAAAGAAAAGAGGGAAACAGGAGCTCGTGAGAGAGGAGGCATCTATAAAGCAAGAACTTGTATCTATATTTTCAAAGGAGGATTTAACAGAGATAGATTTAACAAAGGCTTTGGCAAATTTAGTAGAAATCTGTTATCTTAATGGGATGGACCCAGAGATGTTGTTTCTTAGACAGATCCTTAAGATGCGTTCCCAAGAAGGAGGTGCTTAAAATGGGGTATGAGTTTTCAGATGATTTTAGGGGGAAGGTTGTTATTGTGACTGGTGGAGCGCGAGGAATTGGACGGGAGATTGCATTGGCATTTGCCTCGTATGGAGCAAAGGTGGCTATATGTGATTTAAATGAAGAAGCGCTTAAAGAGTCTGCTCAGGATATTGAGAAATCGGGAGGGGAATCATTATTTGTTATCGCTAATGTTGTCGACGATAAAGATGTGCAAAGTGTGATAGATAAAGTTGTTGACAAATGGGGAAGAGTTGATATATTAGTTAACAACGCTGGCATTACAAGGGACAATCTTCTCTTAAGGATGAAAGAGGAAGATTGGGACGCAGTGCTGGCAGTGAATTTAAAAGGTATATTTTTGATGACTCGCAGCGTTGCTAAGGTGATGGTGAAACAGCGGTCAGGAAAGATAATCAATATAGCATCAGTGGTGGGAGTAATGGGTAATGTTGGGCAGGCAAATTATTCGGCTTCAAAAGGTGGTGTCATTGCCTTTACCAAGACGGTGGCAAAGGAGTTGGCAAGTCGGGGAATAAATGTAAATGCGGTTGCCCCTGGTTTTATAAAGACTAAGATGACAGAGGTTCTTTCTGAAGAAGTGAAAAAGCGGCTAATGGATAACATCCCATTAAGGAGATTAGGAGAACCAAGGGATGTTGCAAATGCCTGTTTGTTTTTGGCCAGTTCTTTAGCCGATTATATAACTGGGCAGACAATTTTAGTCGATGGGGGAATGGTTTAAACCTTAAAAAAGGAGGCACGGTATGTCGGATGTCGCACAGAAGGTTATCAAAATAGTTGCTGAGCAGTTAGGAGTTAGAGAGGATGAGATCAAGCCGGAGTCCTCATTTGTGAATGATTTGGGGGCCGATTCTTTGGATACAGTTGAACTTGTGATGGCATTAGAGGATGAATTTGGTATGGAAATCCCTGATGAAGATGCAGAGAAAATCTCTACGGTTGGTGATGCAATAAAGTATATTGAAGAGAAAATGGCCAATTCTTAGACTGGTCTTGGAAGAATGGTCGCAGAATTGTAAGGAGTATACCTACCCATTCTTATCTGATGAAACGTAGAGTTGTAGTTACTGGGTTGGGAGTTGTTACGCCTGTTGGGATTGGTAAAAACCAATTCTGGCAGGCCCTTTTATCTGGTAAAAATGGTATAAAGCGCATATCATCTTTTGATCCTTCAGATTATGATTCTCAGATGGCAGGGGAAATAACTGACTTTGATGCCTCGAAGTATATCCCTAAAAAAGAGTTACGCCGGATGGATCGATTTATCCAATTTGCCATATACGCAGCAATGGAGGCGGGGGAGGATGCAGGCCTGGATCTTCCTTGTAAGTCTCCGGAAAATTATCGCTATGGGGTAATCATTGGATCGGGTATCGGAGGGATTCATACCTTGGAACGGGAGCATCTGGTATTGGTAAATAAGGGGCCTTCTCGTATGTCTCCCTTTACAATTCCAATGATGATAGTGAACTTAGCGGCAGGACACGTTTCTATATACCTTGGACTTAAAGGGCCGAATACTTGTGTCTCTACTGCTTGTGCAACAGGGACACATGCAATAGGTGATGCATTTCGCCAAATTCAATTAGGATATGCTGATGTGATGTTTGCTGGAGGAAGTGAGGCAGCGATAACGCCGACAGGAATTGGTGGGTTCTGTGCCTTAAAGGCCCTTTCTACTTATAATGATGAACCAGAGAAGGCGTCCAGGCCATTCGATGCAACCAGGAACGGTTTTGTTATGGGAGAGGGAGCAGGAATGGTTGTTTTGGAAGAGTTGGAACATGCCAAGAGAAGGGGGGCAAGGATATATGCCGAAGTAGTGGGTTATTCTATGACTGGGGATGCCTATCACATTACTGCCCCTGACCCAGAGGGAGATGGTGGAGCAAGGGCTATGGCTTTGGCATTAGAGGATGCTGGGATAAGACCAGAAGAAGTGGATTATATAAATGCCCATGGAACCTCTACAAAACTCAATGATAAACTTGAGACCCTTGCGATAAAAAAGGTCTTTGGAGAACACGCCTATAAATTAGCGGTGAGTTCTACCAAGTCAATGACCGGACATCTATTAGGAGCCGCTGGTGCAGTAGAATTTGTAGCTACAACATTAAGTATTTATGAAAATAAGGTCCATCCAACAGTTAATTATCAAAATCCTGATCCAGAATGTGATTTGGATTATGTCCCTAATCATATGAGAGAGATGAAAGTAGATGTCGCAGTTTCTAATTCCTTGGGATTCGGTGGGCATAATACCAGTATAGTGATAAAGAAGTACGTTGGTTAGCATACGGGAGGTTGAAAATGGATTATTTGTTAACAGAGTTTCAGCAAGAGATAAGGGATTTGGCTTGGGAGATAACCCAAAATAAGGTTATACCAGCGGCTCGAGAATTGGATGAAAATAGTGAATTTCCTCATGAAATAATGAAGGTTTTGGCTCAGTCTGATTTTTTTAGGTTATTTGTTCCTGAAGAATATGGGGGAATGGTTGAAAATGGAAAGGGTATGCTTGAATTGTGTTTGGTAACCGAGCAATTAGCCAGGGGATGTGGTGGTGTGGCAGTTACTTATGCTGCGACTGCATTGGGAATATTTCCAGTTATCCTCTATGGCAACGAAGAACAAAAGAAAAAATATTTACCACGTGTGGCTGATGGTGCATTAGCAGGTTTTGCCGTTACAGAACCAGCTGCAGGTAGCGATATATCTGCTATTCAGACTACTGCTCGGAAGGAAGGTAATTATTATGTTCTCAATGGCACGAAACATTTTATTACCAACGGAGGAGAAGCAGATGTATATGTAGTGATTGCTATGACAAACAAGGCCAAGGGCCCAAGAGGGGCATCGGCCTTTATAGTGGAAAAGGGAATGCCGGGATTTGAATTTGGCAAGAAAGAAGATAAGATGGGAATTCGTGCTTCAGTTACTCGGGAGTTGATTTTTAATGAATGTAAGGTGCCTAAGGAAAATCTGTTAGGAAGAGAAGGAATGGGGTTTATAATTACCTTAAAGACCTTTGATATGTCAAGACCTGGAGTGGCTGCTCAGGCGTTAGGGATTGCTCAGGGTGCGTTCGATGTAGCATTAGATTATGTTCGCAAAAGAGAGCAGTTTGGGCGTCCGATATCTTCGTTTCAGGGGATTCAATGGATGTTGGCAGATATGGCAACCAAGATAGAGGCTGCTCGGGCATTGGTCTATAGTGTGGCGCGTATGGCAGATGCTGGACGTAGTGATATTGCTAAGGAATCAGCAATGGCTAAGATGTTCGCTTCAGATGTGGCTATGGAAGTGACTACGGATGCAGTTCAATTGTTAGGTGGATATGGGTATATGAAGGAATATCCTGTCGAGAAGTTTATGCGGGATGCAAAGATTACTCAGATATATGAGGGTACCAATCAGATACAGCGAAATGTCATTGCACAGCATTTGATTAAGGAGGCTTTGAAGTAATGGATATTATTGTTTGCATAAAACAGGTCCCAGATACCGCTGATGTCAAGATTAATCCTGAGACCAATACCCTTATTAGGGAAGGAGTGAAGTCAATAATAAATCCGTTTGATATGTACGCAATAGAGGAAGGTATAAGGCTGAAAGAGGCCTATGGAGGAAAGGTTGTTGCGATTACTATGGGGCCACCTCAGGCAGAAGAGGCCTTGCGTGAGGCCATATCAATGGGGGTAGATGAGGCAGTTTTAATAACTGACCGGGCCTTTGCGGGAAGTGATACCTACGCCACCAGTTATGTCCTTTCTCGAGCAATTGATAAGATTGCGAATTATGATGTTATTCTCTGTGGCAAGCAGGCTTCAGATGGAGATACGGCCCAAGTTGGTCCGGGGATTGCTACTCATCTTGATATCCCTCAGGTTACTTATGTAAAGAAGATCGTTTCTATCGATACAGAAAAGGCGGTTGTAGAGCGGATGACAGAAGAAGGATATGATGTGGTAGAGGTTCAACTTCCTGCACTCTTTACTGTAGTGAAAGAGATAAATGAACCTCGGCCTCCTTCCTTACGGGGAAAGATGAAGGCGAAAAAGGCCCAAATCCCTAAATGGGGGGCAGGCGATATGGACGTCGATCCAGAGAAGATTGGATTAAAGGGATCTCCTACTCAGGTAGTGAAGATATTTACTCCCCCAAGAACTGGTCATCATGAAATTATTGAAGGTGAGTCGCCAGAGCAGATTGCTGAAAATTTGGTAGAGAAGATATTAGATTTTATAAAGTGAGAGGGTAACAGAGATGTTAAAGATATATCGTGATAAATGTGTTGGTTGTAAGGCCTGTGTCCAGGTTTGTCCGTTTGGTGCACTTCATATTGATGATGAGAAAAAGGCTGTAGTAGATCCATCAGTTTGTACCTTATGTGGGGCGTGTGTAGAGGTATGTAAGTTTAAGGCCTTGGCCATAATAAGGCAGGAGGGCCCTACAGATAATTTTGCTGATTGGCGGGGAGTGTGGGTATTTGCTGAACAGAAGGATAATAAAGTCCAATCCGTAGTTTTTGAGTTGTTGGGAAAGGCGCGAGAATTAGCGGATAAATTAAATACCTCAGTAGGAGCAGTCCTGTTAGGAGAGGATGTAGAAGAACAGGCACAAGAGTTGATTTGTCGAGGGGCTGATTATGTGTATTTAGTTCAGGATTCCTCATTGAAATATTTTGTCGATGAAGAATACGCTGCAATATTGACCAGGTTAATAAAGAAGTACAGGCCCGAAATAGTTCTTTCAGGCGCCACTGCGGTTGGAAGGGCATTGGCATCACGGGTTGCAGTCCAACTTTATGCAGGTCTTACTGCAGATTGTACAGGCCTTGATGTGGATTTAGAGACTCGCAATCTGTTGCAAACCAGGCCAGCCTTTGGGGGCAATATTATGGCAACGATTATCTCTCCACGGACCCGTCCCCAGATGGCTACTGTCAGACATAAGGTTTTCCCTGAGGCAGAGATAGATAAGTCGCGCAAAGGAAAGATAATAAAAGAAGGAATAGAGGAGACAGATTTAGATGTACGGTCTAAGGTCTTAGAAGTAGTAAAGGAAGTAGAGGCAACAGTAAATCTCTCTGAGGCAGACATAATCGTATCTGGTGGACGTGGATTAAGAGGGCCAGAGAACTTTAAATTGATTGAAGAGTTAGCAGAGGTGTTGGGAGGGGCAGTAGGGGCCTCCAGGGCAGCTGTAGATGCTGGTTGGATCCCTTATTCTCATCAGGTAGGCCAAACAGGAAAGACTGTATGCCCTAAGGTATACTTTGCTATTGGTATTTCAGGACAGATCCAACATTTAGTAGGCATGCAATCCAGTAAGTGCATTATAGCGATAAACAATGACCCTAACGCACCCATATTTTCTGTTGCCCATTATGGAATAGTAGGAGATCTATTTGAAATAGTCCCTGCCTTGACTAAGGCCTTTAAAAAGGCCCTTGGTAAGAAATAGTTGGCTCGATAGACGAAAATTTTTAGATAGATTATAGCACTTTGAAATTCAAAGCCTAAAGGTGAATGAATATCAAATCCAGAATCCTTAAGGATATTTGGTAAAATGGAAAAATGCAGAGAACAGAAGGAGAGTAGGAGATGAGAAATTTTCACCTTACAGACAAAGAGTTACCCACAAGATGGTACAATTTAATATCTGATTTGCCGTGGGAATTGCCACCAATAATCCACCCT
>JAMOOT010000162.1 GCA_027065215.1 Candidatus Omnitrophota bacterium
GTTATCAACCCTTGGAAAGACAGAGTATAAAGACTTCTGGTCCATTGATAATGCACCAGAAGAGAAGGCAAGGGGAATAACCATAAACATCGCCCACGTAGAGTATGAGACAGAGAAGAGACACTACGCCCATATAGACTGCCCGGGACACGCAGACTACATAAAGAACATGATTACAGGTGCTGCACAGATGGATGGAGCCATCCTTGTTGTATCTGCCTTTGATGGTCCAATGCCCCAGACAAGAGAACACATCCTCCTTGCAAGACAGGTGAACGTTCCAGCAATAGTTGTATTCTTAAACAAGATTGATATGGTAGATGACCCAGAACTCATTGACCTTGTAGAGATGGAGGTAAGAGACCTACTAAAGAAGTATGGATTCCCAGGAGATGAGGTTCCTGTAATAAGAGGTTCAGCCCTCAAAGCCCTTGAAGCACAGGGAGATATATCCCGTGGAAAGAATGAGTGGACAGATAAGATATGGGAACTTATGGATGCAGTTGATGAATACATCCCAACCCCACAGAGACCAGTGGACAAACCATTCCTTATGCCAATAGAGGATATCTTCTCCATAACAGGTAGAGGAACAGTAGTAACAGGAAGAATAGAGAGAGGAAAGATAAAGGTAGGAGATGAGGTAGAGATAGTTGGACTCTCCTTTGAGAAGAGGAAGACAGTTGTAACAGGTGTTGAGATGTTTAGAAAACTTCTTGATGAGGGAATTGCAGGAGACAATGTGGGACTTCTCCTGAGAGGTATAGGATACGATGAGGTAAAGAGAGGACAGGTAGTGGCAGCACCAGGTAGTGTCCACCCATACAAGAAGTTTGAGGCTCAGGTCTACATCCTCTCCAAGGAAGAGGGTGGAAGACACAAACCCTTCTTCTCAGGTTACAGACCCCAGTTCTACATAAGAACAACAGATGTTACAGGAGAGATCAAACTACCAGAGGGTGTAGAGATGGCAATGCCAGGAGACAATGTAACAATGACAGTTGAACTCATATACCCTGTAGCCCTTGAAGAGGGATTAAGGTTTGCAATAAGAGAGGGTGGAAGAACTGTTGGTGCTGGAGTAATATCCAAGGTTATAGAGTAGGTGGAAGATGAAAGGAACCAAGAACAAGGTAAGAATAAAATTAAGATCCTTTGATTCAAGAATCCTTGATATGTCAGCGACCCTTATAGTGGAAACTCTCAAGAAGAAGGGGGTAGAGGTTGCAGGACCTATCCCTCTTCCCTCTGAGAGGACTGTTTATACATTCCTAAGGGCACCAAATATTGATAAGGATTCCAGAGAACAGTTGGAACTCAGAGTTCATAAGAGACTTATAGATATCTTAAATCCTACACCAGAAGCAACTAAGGCTTTAATGGATCTTGATCTACCAGCAGGTGTGGATATAGAGATAAAACTCTAAGGAGGAAGATATGAAAGGAATTTTAGCAAGGAAACTGGGTATGACACAGATATTTGAGGATAGAAAGGTTATTCCTATAACAGTCCTTAAGGCAGGACCATGTAAAGTTGTTCAGAAGAAAACTCCTGAAAAAGATGGCTATACCGCTGTTCAGATAGGTTTTGAACCAGCCAAAGAAAAAAGGATAAATAAACCTCTTAAAGGACATTTCTCAAAGGTGGGAGAATACTTTAAGTATCTAAAAGAGATAAGAGATTTTGAGAAAGAGGTAGGAGAGGAGATTACTGTAGAGATATTCCAGAAAGGTGAGAGAGTAGATGTTCAGGGTATCTCCAAGGGGAAAGGATTTCAGGGAGTGATGAAGAGACATGGAATGGCTGGTGGAAATGACTCACACGGTTCAATGTCACATAGAAGAATAGGTGCTATTGGAAATAGACTTACTCCTCAGAGAGTTTTCAAAGGACACAGAATGCCTGGTCGTATGGGAAGAGAAACGGTTACAGTGAA
>JAMOOT010000163.1 GCA_027065215.1 Candidatus Omnitrophota bacterium
AGATATTACTTTCTGAAGGGCTGTAGGACCACCCGTTGATACGCCAATAACCACAACATCAACCATCCCCTTACGGACAGTAGGCCTACTAACAGGACGAGACTGGATAGTTGAAGAATTAGAAGAAGGAAATGTAGAAACGAAGGTACTGGGACTACTTGAAAACTGCACCCGCTTTTGGGCAATCACTTTTATCTTCTCTAACAACTGTTGTTCCAACTTCTCCAGATTTATTCCTGCAACACTGCTTTGATACAGCTCCTTAGGTATAAAATCCACTGCCCCTAAGGACAAGGCCTCTATTGTCACTTTAGCCCCTTCTTTAGTCAAAGAACTAATCATTACCACCGGCCGAGGATATTCCTTCATAATCACTTTAAGGGCCTCTATACCATTCATCTTTGGCATCTCAACATCTAATGTGACAATATCAGGATCTAACTGTTTTACTTTTTCTATAGCATCCTGCCCATCATGGGCGGTCCCAATCACCTTTATATTTGGATCTTTCTCTAAAATCCTCGTTAACGCCTTACAGATGAATATAGAGTCATCTACCACTAAAACCTTAACCATAATTCCTCCCTGCGCCTTTAGTTTCAAAACTTAAAATTATTCAACATTGACATTAACTCATGCGACAATTCACTAAGATTATTAGCAGCCTCATTAACCTGCAAAATACCCTCTTGGACCTGGGCAGCAATAGCCTTTATCACCTCCATTGTCTTAGAAATCTCTTCCACTGCAGCAGCCTCTCTATCAGCAGAGATGGTAATTGGATCCATTAATCTCTGTGTATCCTCTGCCCGCTCACTCATCTCCTTTATAATTCCACCTGTCTTTTCAATATTTTCTTCCGTATCGGCAACTTTCTCTTTTGCTGTTTCAACTGAATTTACAACCCGTTCACTACTGGATTGCAAATCGGATATCATATCCGACACTTCTTTTGTCGCCTGAGTAGTCTTCTCTGCCAGTTGCCTAATCTCATCTGCAACTACTGCAAACCCACGGCCATACTCTCCTGCTCGTGCAGCCTCTATTGCGGCATTCAAAGCCAAAAGATTGGTTTGACCAGCGATATCATCAATCGTATCTATAATCTGCCCTATTTGTTGAAAACGTTCACGCAATTCCTCGGCATTATGGGCCATAATATCAACTTCTTGGGAGACATCCTTCATCCTTGATATCCCTTCATCAATCTTAGATACCCCTTCCCGAGCTATCTCAAGGGAACGCATTGCCGATTCACTTGCCTGACGTGCATTTTGAGACACCTCCAAAATAATAGAGGTTATCTCTCCAATCTGAACTGCCACATCAGAAGTTTCTTTTGTCTGAGTTTCTGCTCCTCGGCTAATCTCTTCTGACACCTGAGAAAGCTGAGCCGATGCAGTTGCCAAACGAGAAATATTGGTCTGGATGTGAGATAATAATTCCTTAATCTGCTTCAACATCGCATTATAGGCACTTATCAAATCTCCTATTTCATCATTGGAAAAAGAAGTTACTTCCACACTAAAATCTCCTTCTCCCATTGATAAAAGAGAGGTCTTAAGTTTATTCAAAGAAGAAACTATATTGTGAGATAGCACGTATCCAAATATATAGGCAACTACCATATTTATGGTCAAATTAACAAACAAAGCCATATTTTGATTTGCAATAAGTCTGTGAGCCACCCAACCCACTATAGCCGCAAACAATACGTTCCCCATTATGCCTAAATGTATCTTAGTGCCTATACGCATATCCCCCCCCTTTATAGGTCTTATTTTTGCCTTTACACTATTTTTCTAAACCCCACTAACCTCAAACATTATCAGAAATTATTCAACACACTCTTCTCTTCTTCGGTTAGGAATTTCTCTATATCAATTATGATTATTAATCTATCTTCAAGTTTACCTACCCCTTTTATACACTG
>JAMOOT010000164.1 GCA_027065215.1 Candidatus Omnitrophota bacterium
CATCACTGCCCTTGGGCCAAAGACACAGGCCCCCATCAGCCCCGCAGGGATAAGACTTATCACCACCCACCACATTATACGCGAGACCGTCTCCCTATCCCTTATATGAGGCGAAGAAGTAATTACTAACATCAATCCTTACTCCCTTGCGATTCAAGACACGACTTCAGTCTTTCCAATCCATTCTTTACCGCCCTTATCACCGCAGAAGAAGATATCGTCGCGCCACTTATTGTCTTTACCTCTGGCAGATCCTCTAACCCCTTACCCCAAAACTGCTCCAGAAACCAAGGCCGGCCCGTCTTTGATCCGTATTTAACCTCTGTTATCCGAGTCCCCAATCCCGGAGTCTCGTTCTGAGACAAGACCTTCACTCCCGTGATAACCAAATCCTTATCCACACCTACCACCAAAACAATCTCACTGGAATACCCCCTTTCAGAAGTAGTAAAAACATAACCCACTACATCTCCCTTATCATCCTTTCCCACAAAACAATTACACCCCTTGTTCTCCTCAAACTCCTTTGCCGAAGGCAAAACATAAACCATAGCAGATTTTTTGGCCATCTCCTTCTGATGTTCCACTACATCCTTTGTCTTGGCATATACAAAGGAAAGAAGGGCAGAAGAGAAGAAACAAATCGTACCCAAAGCTAACACCATCCTCACCAATTCTCTCCCGTTAGCCATAATCAGCTCCCCTTTCGAGCCAAATACTTCCCCTTCTTTATCCACTGAACAATCGGCCGTTTGGCAGGACACACATAAGTACAAACCCCACACTCAATACAATCCATAAGCCCGTATTCCTTCGCCAGATCAACCCGTCCATTCTCCAAGGCCAAACCCATATCCGCTGGCATAAGCCCCATCGGACAATGCTCAACACACCTTCCACACCTTATACACGCCAGATACTCATCACCGTAAAACGTCTCCTTATCAGTAAGCGCAAGAATTGCCCCCGTTCCCTTTATCGTCGGGATCTCCAATGAAGGCATAGCAAATCCCATCATCGGCCCACCCAGGATAACCTTACGCACATCCTCCTTAACCCCACCACAACAATCCAAAACCCATTTCAAACTCATTCCCACTCTAATCAGGAGATTCTTGGGCTGATTCACCCCACCACCCGAGACAGTGCACACCCGCTCAAACAAAGGCTTTCCTCTAAAAAGGGCCTCATAGACAGCATAAATCGTGCCCACATTCTGGACCACCACCCCTACATCCGAGGGCAATCCTCCCAAAGGCACCTCCCGGCCTATCGTATTCTTTATCAACTGCTTCTCTCCTCCCTGAGGATAAAACGAAGGGAGAGAGACCACTTCTATAGATTTTAACCCCTTCTCAGCAATATACCTCCGCAAGACCTTTATCAGCCCCTCATTATGATCCTCCACACCAATCACTGCCCGCTTCACATCCAAAATATACATTACCACCTGTATTCCCTGAAAGACCTCATCAGTATGCTCTAAAAACACACGAAGATCACAAGTAATATACGGCTCACATTCAGCCGCATTTATCACCAACACATCCACCGGATTCTTTGGTTTTAATTTCACATGGGTAGGGAAAGTAGCCCCTCCCAAACCAACGATCCCCGCCTCCTTTATCTGATCAACCAAATCCTCCCTCTTCTGCCTTAATACCTCACTTAGAGAAAAATCCCTTTCCTCATATCCCAAGGCCTCCTCCCCATCATTTTCTATCACCACTGCAGTTGCCCGACCGAATATAGGGTGAAGGCCAGGCCCTATAGATTTCACCCTTCCCGAGACCGGACTGTGGACAGGAGCAGATATAAAACCAGAGGCCTCACCTATCTTCTGCCCCTTCTTTACATAATCCCCCACCTTAACCAAAACCTCACACTCCCGCCCAATGTGCTGCTGGAGAGGGACTATAAACTCTTTTGGA
>JAMOOT010000165.1 GCA_027065215.1 Candidatus Omnitrophota bacterium
TAGGGAGACGCAGACGTCGGATTCATCCAGCAACACGGATATTTCAGGCCTTGCGGATAGTGGTAAATGATGAACTTCAGGAATTGGAAAAGGGGTTGCAATGCGCAAAGCAGATACTTGCTCCTGGGGGACGAATTGGAGTTATTTCATTTCATTCTCTGGAGGATAGGATCGTAAAACACACGTTTCGCCGATGGGAGAAAGAAGGAACTTTTGAATTATTAACGAAAAAGCCCATTAGTCCTACTCTTGAGGAGGTCTCTACTAATCCACGTTCAAGAAGCGCTAAGCTGAGAATTGTCCGGAAGAAAAGATAGATTGTTTCCTTGAAAAAGGAGATGAGGATGAAGAGGTTTTTGTTGTTGGTGGTCTTTATTACAGCCTGTTGTGTTGGATATGTCTGGTTGCAGGTTCGTATTGTGTCCTTTTCATATCAATTGCGGACATTGTTGCAAAAAAAGGATTCGGTGCTCTGCACTCAGCAATACTTGATAGCAAAGTTGCTTTCGATTACTTCTCCGGACCATATTCAAGAGAAACTTCTGGCGCGTCAGGTTACTCTTTCTTATTCTTCACCTCAAAAGGTGGTGAAAGTTGATGTGGGCATCTCTCCTAAGGGTCCTGATTCTGTGAGATCTTCTTGGTTGCTTGGTATGCCTCAAGCCGTGGCTGCTGATGAATAAACGAATATATTGCCTTTGGGCGGTATTTTTTGTCTGTTTTGGCCTTATTCTTACGCGTATGGTCTATGTCCAGATCTTGCGTTATCGATTCTTTCTTGCCCGTGCCAGGGAACAGCACAATGTTTCAGTAGTTTTGCCGGCCCGTCGTGGCGTGATTGCTGATCGGAATCGCCATGTACTTGCATTCGATATTCCATCATTTTCTCTCTATGCCAAACCACGGAATATACCTGAAGAGGAAAAAGAAGAGATTGCCCATAAGTTGGCATTGGTGTTGGAAATGAAGGAGGATTTTATCCTTAAGCGGTTGAGGCGTGATAAGGCCTTTATCTGGATTAAACGAAAGATTTCTATGGAAAAACGGGCCGAAGTGGATAATCTTGGTATAAATGGATTGGGGTGGATACGAGAGTATTCCAGGTTTTACCCAGATGAAAATCTGGCCAGTCAGGTCCTTGGTTTTGTAAATATTGACCGGAAGGGTGTGGCAGGTGTTGAGATGTTTTATGAAGATTTTCTGCATGGTCAGGATGGGAAGATGATCTTGGTTAGGGACGGTAGGATGATAAAGGTCCCTTTGCGGGATGAGGATTATGTCCCTCCGCGAGATGGCTTGAATTTGCAGTTGACGATTGATGAGGTTATTCAGAATATAACGGAGAAGGCATTGGATTGGATGATGGAGAAATTTCATCCTTCCTCTGCATGGGCTGTGGTAATGGATCCATTTACTGGCGAGGTATTGGCTATGGCCAGTAGGCCTACTTATAATCCTAATTATTATTACAAGTCCAATCCAGAGTGTATGCGTAATCGGGCGATATCAGATATGTTTGAGCCGGGATCGGTTTTTAAGATTATAACTGCTTCTGCGGCATTGGAAGAGGGGGTTGTTACCGAAGAGACCAAGATTTTTTGTGAAAACGGAGCCTATAAGGTTTATTCTCATATATTACATGATTATCACCCGTATGGGGAATTAACCTTTCGAGAGGTTATCGAAAAGTCCTCTAATATCGGTACGGTCAAGGTGGCCCAGATGTTAGGGGAAGATAAACTCTATGATTATATTGTAAGGTTCGGATTTGGGAAAGAGACTGGTATTGACCTACCCGGTGAAATCGCTGGCTCTCTTCGTCCAGTCAGCAGTTGGTCTAAACTGAGCATATCGGCAGTCCCTATGGGACAGGAGATTGGCGTTACTGCGATTCAACTGGCCTGTGCTGTCTCAGTAATCGCCAACGGT
>JAMOOT010000166.1 GCA_027065215.1 Candidatus Omnitrophota bacterium
CATTACGTTTATCACGTCTACCAGATGTACATGCTTACGTTTTATTACACTCTTTTTAATGTGCCTGTTTAGCCGCAACAACAATTTCCACAACTCTAACGGGGCAATATTTATCCCGTTGTCCTTTATCCCCTTTTCCAGCAACTCTCCCGCCTCTACAAGATCTTTCCTGTCTATCCTTTTCTTTATCTCTCCTACGGAATAGCCTTCATCTTCAAAAATCAGGGGATCAACTCCAGCAATCAACAACATCTCTGCTAACTCATTAGTAAATGCCTTTTCCAGCCAATTTCTCTTTACATCACTCAATTGTTTGTATTCCTTAACAAATGAAAAAAGCCTATAACTTATCTCATATCCTGAATCTTTCAATCTTTCCTCTTTTATCCTCTCTATTGCCCAGGACAATTCCTGTCCTATCTCTTCGGATATTACCTTGTTATCTACCAGGGTCTTAATTACATTTAGGAATATATTACGTACATTTCTTTTCCCTTGCTTACTGCTATATATGGCGTTATTTAGGAGATCTTCTTCTATTATCTTTTCTTGGCTCAATCCAGAGGCCTTAAATGCCGATATGATGGCTGTTTCAATGTCTGTGTATCTAAAACTCCCTTTGACATCTCTAATCCATTCCCTTGTTTTTCTCCACTGCTTCTTCACCCACTGCGCCACATTCATTGCCAGAGGAGGAAAACATCCGGGAAACGAATATAACCTTATTCCGCCAGT
This sequence comes from Candidatus Omnitrophota bacterium, assembly GCA_027065215.1. Classification (GTDB taxonomy): domain Bacteria; phylum Omnitrophota; class Gorgyraeia; order S143-82; family S143-82; genus S143-82. Next base: position 736 of record JAMOOT010000166.1, read on the forward strand.
TACTCCAAGTTTGCCAGCCCTTAGGTACAAGTCCATATACTGGGTCAGAAAATCTCTTTTCCAAAAACTGATCTTGTCCCCCAAGATCATTATTCGTTTCCCGAATAGGAATCTAAACTCTGGTTGTGTTTTCACCATATGCCTTAGTCCCTGCCCGAGGAAGTATGCACTTATTGTCCGTCGCAATAATGAGAATTCGTCTCCGAACAATATTTCTCGCTTAAGCAGCCCGGCAAGCCTGTTTTCAAAACTATCCTTTAGTAGACTATCCCCTTGAATATAGGCCTCAACCTTCACCTCAAGAGATAGTCTTTCCAGGACGACCCCATTCTTGCTAATTCCAACCTTTGTATCCTTACCCGGTTCAACCCAACATCTGAATCTTAAGGCACTATTTTTTAGATTTAACTCATTTACAATATCCGCAATTACAGGATCTTTTTCTATTATTTCCATAGCCTTTTCTTTAAGTTTGATATCGGAGGTCAACAGGTTTTTACCTAAGTATGTATTCCATAAAGGCCAATCCAGGATGTTATTATCGTGTGCAAAGGGATATAGGTTGACACCCACGCTTTTGTCTTCCAAGTTGTAGGCCTCGATTACCATTGTCTTGTCCTCGGAGTTGTCATTGATGGTGGAGAAGATTGTAATTCCGGTGGGGTTGATGGAGACCGCTATAGGCCCTTCAATAGGGATTAGTGAATGGGTAGAGATAGATCCGTAGGCTATCTGTGTCCATGAGAAAATGATTCCTAATATGGTATGCAAGATTTTTCGTTGCATTTATTGGCCTCTTTTTTAAAACTTTTTTAAAGGATATCACAATATTAGAAATGTGTCAAAGACAGATAGAGCCTAAATAAAAGGATATTTGTGGATAGGCTGGGTTTATTTTTAGTGGAAGGATATTTGTTTCTCATTCTTACCCCCAATAGATCTTGACTCTGCTATATGGCGACTCTATAATCGGGTTGTGGTGTCTCAATGGAGCGATGTATGGGCCGAGTTTTACAAAGTGGAGAAGTAAGGTTTGTGGGATCTTGGGAGAGGTGGAGAGAGTACTCATATAAAAGGAATAGAGTAGGGAGGGATTATGGATAAATTGATGCCGATAGGGATACAGGATTTTAAGGATTTAAGGACCTCTGATTTGAATTATTTGTACATAGACAAGACACCTGAG
>JAMOOT010000167.1 GCA_027065215.1 Candidatus Omnitrophota bacterium
CCAGCCCACTGCCATTGCGGGGTTGGGGCTGGAGGATGTGTATCGAGAGTTTAATTACTGCCAGACCGCTATGGGTAAGCGAACATTAAAGGAATATTTGTTCCATCCGTTGACTGATAAACAAGAGATCTTGAGTCGGCAGGAGGCTATAAAGATCCTTCAGGAAAAAGAGGATGAGATTCGGAATCTTAGAGACGACTTGAAGGGGATATCGGATATAGAGAAGGCCTTGTCTCGGATTTTGTGTGGCTATAAGAGGGCAAGGGATCTGATAAGTTTGCGGAATTCTTTGGTAAAGGCCAAGGAGGTGTGGCAGAAATATCAGGGAGTCTTGAGGCATCCTTTGCTCAGGTTGCATGTGCCAGAGGAGATAACGGATTTGTTGGAGCGGGCGTTGGTGGATGCCCTGCCTTCTCGGGTGGAAGGCAATCTTGTCCGATCGGGGTTCTCTCCCCAAATAGATCGTCTTCGGGATATTCAAGCGCGGGCAGAGGAGTATCTACGGAATTTGCAGGCAAAAGAGATAAAGCGCACGGGTATATCTTCTTTACGGATAGGGTATAACAAGGTCTTTGGCTATTACATAGAGGTGACAAAGCCCAATCTGCACTTGGTTCCAAAGGATTACATACGGAAACAGACATTGGTGAATGCAGAGAGGTTTATTACAGAAGAGTTAAAACGTTTGGAGGAGCAGATACTTTCAGCCGGAGAGAGATTGGTGGAGGAGGAAGGCAGGGTGCTGGAGGGGATCTATTCCTCTGTGATTGAGGCAAGGGAGGGGATCTATCGCCTGGCAGAGGACATTGGACGGTTGGATTGTTTGGTCAATCTTGCCCTTATAGGCAGGGAAAGAGGATATTGCATACCAGAGATTCATGATGGGGATGAGATAGATATCGTGGAAGGAAGGCATCCGATTGTGGAGACGAAGGTAGATAACTTTGTGCCAAATGACTGTCACATAAATCGAGAAGAGGCCAGTTTTCTGATAATAACCGGACCTAATATGGCTGGGAAGTCCACTTTTATACGTCAGGTCGCCTTAATAGTAATCTTTGCCCAGATGGGGGCTCCTGTTTCGGCTAAGGAGGCGAAGATAGGGATAGTGGATAGAATCTTTGCCCGTATAGGGGCGCAGGATGAGATCTTTAAGGGGCAGAGCACGTTTATGGTGGAGATGAGCCAGACCGCAGGGATACTTCACAATCTCTCTCCCAAATCACTGGTGATATTGGATGAGATAGGTCGGGGGACGAGTACCTACGATGGTCTTGCGATTGCCTGGGCAGTGAGTGAATTCTTGGCTCAAAGACGGATCCGTTCGCTCTTTGCTACCCATTTTCACGAGTTGACGGAACTGGAAGATCGGTTTTCGGGGGTGAAGAATTATAATGTTGCGGTCAAGGAGTGGAATGATGAGGTCATCTTTTTGCACCAGATTGTGCCGGGTGGCGCGGATAGGAGTTATGGGATACATGTGGCCAAGATCGCTGGACTACCTGAGGAGGTAATACGACGGGCCAAAGAGGTCTTGGTAGATCTGGAGGGCAGACAGGTGGAGGTAAGGGATGGGAATGGGGGAAGTGAACAGATTCCCTTGTTTGAGCCTCCTGAGAAAAAACTTGCCCGGGAGTTAGCCGAGGTGGATCCAAATACTATCACTCCTATTGAGGCCCTTAACCTGATTTTTCAATGGAAAAAATACCTCGGATAAACATATTACCTGAGGATGTGTATCGGAAGATCGCTGCCGGAGAGGTGGTAGATCGGCCGAGTTCTGTGGTGAAGGAACTTGTTGAGAATAGTTTGGATGCGCAGGCAAAGAAGATAGAGATCCATATCAGATCTGCAGGCAAAGAATTGATTTCTGTGAAGGATGATGGTGTGGGGATATATGTTGAGGATATG
>JAMOOT010000168.1 GCA_027065215.1 Candidatus Omnitrophota bacterium
TGCTGCAAAGACAATACTGTTACACACGAAAATTGTCACGCGTCCCAGTATACCGAGCATGCTCGGATTGGCAATGCTGGTTGTGATGGAAGATAAAGAAGAAACTATGACACTTATTCCACATACAGTAAGTAACTGTCTTATATTAAGGGATTTGATTTGTTCAATTACTTGTGTGAACATCGTATGCCTCCCATTGTAATTGGGCCTTTCTTGCTCTCACAGATTTTAACAACCCATTATGTTTGAATCAATTATCTCAAATTAGATGAATTTTGTCCACCCCTGTTTTGCTCACAGTTCGTTTACAAAACGTAAAATATAAAATATAAAAGAAAAAATATCCTTTACTTTTTACCTTTTTCAATTTAAAATTTACCTGATATATTTGACAAGTTACACTTGATAAAGGATATTTGACAAGATGCATTTTATTAAAGACGTTATACAAATTATATTTTCTACTGGGAGGTATAGTGGAGGGGCATAACCCATTAGAAGGACAAGATGGAGAGATAATTATCCCTCCCAAGTTGTATAAGATTGGCGAGGTGATGTATTATAGCGGACTTTCCCGTCAAATCCTCCATAATTACACGCAGTTAGGGCTTATTAAGGAAAAGACTCGTACCCCCTCTGGACATCGGTTATATCCTGAAGAGGTCTTTGCACGACTGAAGCGGATAAAGGAACTAAAGGCCCAAGGCTATAGCCTATTGCAGATAAGGGATATTTTGGAAAAGGAATTTTCTATGGATTCGGGTGAAAGAGAAGATGGGAAATGAAGTTACGGGAGTTGGCAGAAAAATACGGTGTAGATGTTACCGAATTGTCATGTGCAGTGAGTGTTGCAGCAGGAAAAGAACTTGCTGCTGAAGATGAGGTGGAGATTACCGCCGAGGTAGTAGATTCGGTTAAGGATTTTTTAGGGATAGATCTTTCTCAAGAGTTAGTGTCAGACTCCTCTGAAGATCAGGGCGTTAGAGGAAATATAGAAGGTGGGGAGAAGGAAGGTTCGGGGCCCTCTGAGGAGAAGGAATCTTCTCTACCACAGGGAGAAGAGAAGGATGGTTCTCGGTTGGGAGAGAAAGAGAGCGAAGGCCCAGTCTCAAAGGATAATGAGAAAATAGAAGAGAAGATGGGCGAAGTTGGATCTAAGGATACGGGTTTAGGGGATGTTGGGGATAGGGGGGGAGAATCAGGGGGTGAGCCTCAGAATAAGGAAGAGGAAGAAGAGAGGGAAGATGTTCCTGATGAAGTAAGAGATGAAGAAGGGAAAGAAGTAGAAGAAAACTCTATTTCTGATGAGAAAGATAGCCCTGTTGAAACAGAGGATGAGAAAAAGGAGGAGGATTCAGGGGAAACTTCTAAGGGAGAAGAAGATAAAGGGGATGAGCAAGAGGATATTTCAGAAAAAGAAGATAAGGACATTGGAGGGACCGCAGAGACTGGACAGGAGAAGGGTTCTTCGCACCAAGAGGTAGTCCAGGAAGGTAGTAGTAGGGGGGATGCGGAAGAGGCGGTGCAGGAAGAGGCAGAAGAGGAAACTCTGGGTGGCGATGAAGTTGTCCCTGAGGGAGTGGGGGACGAGCGCAGTATCCTCTTAGGCGATTCTGCACCGCCTTCTTCCCAATCTACGAAAGAAGAGAAGATACCTTTAGATAAGGTAAAGATTAAAGAACAAGTTGTAAAACCGGATCAGGACATTCCCGTACCTTCAAATGAGAGCACAGAGGGAGTAGATGCGGTTCCGGTTCAGACTGTAGAATCCCCCGTTCAAGAAAATCCCGGGATAGAGACACAACCCGTAACCTTGCCCAAGTTTTTTGTGTATTCTTTGTTAGGTATGGCATTTCTTTCTGTGGCCTTGCTGGCTATTGGTGTTTATAAAGTATCAACTGTGGAT
>JAMOOT010000169.1 GCA_027065215.1 Candidatus Omnitrophota bacterium
AAGTAGTGGATAAATCCACTTTGTCTTGTCTACATAAAGATATCCGCTCTGCCTCAACGACTTAAAATCCTGTATCCCTATCGGAAGCAATTTATCCATTATCCACCTCCACCATCTTTATTTTACCATCTCTATCAGATAAAGAATCATTATCCAACCATAAGTAATACCACACAAACACTACCCTGATAGAACAAATCGTGCTTTTTTCAATCAACTTGCTAGGAACTGATATGGACCATCCTTCCTCTTGCAAACGAATACATCAGCAATGTCTCATACATGTGTATCTTTAAAGAAAAACTTACAATCGCTCTTCCCTTTATCATTCAGATCAAACCCATTCTTTACATATCCACTAACCTCAAATCCTCTTCTACAAACTCTAACAGATCTGCTCTGACTACATCGGGAGGGAATAACCAGTCCTGAGGACGATACTCTTTCACCGCACCGGTGAGGACCAAGGCAGTCTTAATCCCTACATTCTTACCTGCCTCCACATCCTTCTCGCTATCGCCTACCATAAACACGCTATTGTAATCTACTCCGTTAAACCGAGACAAAACTTTGTCAAAGAATAGTGTATTGGGCTTTCGGCACTGGCACCCCTCATCAGGCCGATGAGTACAGTAAAACACCTCTTCTATCTTCACGCCACTCCGGTTTAGTTCACCAAGCATCCTTTCGGTAATCTCATTCAGGGTCTCGAGTGAGTATATCCCTTTTCCAACGCCTGCCTGATTGGAGACGATGAATATCTTATACCCCGCCTTAGTAAGCCTGCGCAGGGCCTCTACTGAGCGAGGAAGAAACGAAAACTCCTCCCATCTCTTCACATAATCCCCATATCCGGGGAATCTGTTTATCACTCCATCCCTATCCAAAAATATTATCTTATCTTCCGCACGGGAAGAGATGAAATCCATTTCTTTCATCTTAAACCAAGTCAACAATTGATAAAGCCCAGCACAAAAACTGATATAGAGCCCAACAATACCTGTCTTCCAACCACCACGCACAGTATATTCCTTCAGGAAGTGAGAGAAAAACTTACGCACTGCATTAAATCCATTATACCTACGGTTCAACCTTATCCTCTTCTTTGCCTCTAAATCAGTCTGACTATTAACCTTACTTATCATCCCGGCAAAATTATCATAAGAGAAATGAATTACCTGTCCATCTTCTTTGCTTAAGGTTAATGTCCTTACCTTTCCTTTGTAAACCACTGCAGGATGTATCTCCTCTTCGGAATAACATATTTTCTTCCGATTGAAGAACCGCAATTGATACGCAGGATCCCATCCCGGGTGTCTCACCCATATCTTCCCAATAAACATCCGCATAGGGATATTGACACCGTAAATACCTTCTCTCTCCAACTTTGGCACATCTTTCACCAAAGACATTATCGTCTTTGACAATTTAGGACTTATTATCTCATCTCCATCCACCACAAAGACCCAGTCATACTTGGCCTGCGATAGGGCCCAATTCCTATGCCTACCTTCTACATCCCACTTCCGCTGGAAGACCCTTGCTCCCTTTTCTTCAGCAATCACAGGTGTGCGATCCTCACTAAAGTCGTCCACTACGACTACATCTTCTACCCAGGACAACGAATCTAATACTCGGGCAATACGATTTTCTTCATTCTTCACCACAAGGACTGCTGAGACTGGTACCTTCATCCTTTCTCTACCCTCCCATTTATTACCCCTAACATCTCCCTATGTATTCGCCCATTGGTAGCAAGGATCTCCGGATAGAATGGGTCGTACCGTTTCCCTGAAAACTTGCTTACCTTACCTCCAGCGCACCTGACGATAAGCGCACCGGCCGAGGTATCCCAAGGTTTCAGATCCAATTCCCAAAACCCGTCCAACCTCCCACAGGCAA
>JAMOOT010000170.1 GCA_027065215.1 Candidatus Omnitrophota bacterium
CGAGAGGAGCGTGAAGAGCTCTATTGAAGTCTCGTGGAACACAAACGAGTTCATCTGAACCATGAGAGGATCCAACGTTATAAAAAGTGCGAAAATTATTCCGAGCTGACGGTTTTTAACCTCTTTTCCCGTGTAGTATGCCACCAGTACTGCGAGTGCACCGAGGACTACGGATAGGAGGCGGCCGACTACATAGCTGTCTCCAAAGATTCTGAGCCACAGTGCGAGAAGGTAGTAGTAGAGGGGAGGATGAACCGCGAAGACATCCCTGTAGGGAAGAATTCCGTGGTTTATGAATCGGGCTATCAGGAGATACGTGCCCTCGTCGTAGTCAAAGTACTCGTTTTGAAAAGCGAGTAGGGGTAACCTCAAGCCAAGAAACACCAGGAGAATAATCATTGTAAGAATTGGCCTATAATATCCTTCATTTTTCCTCGGCATTAGCTTTCCCCTCTTTGCATTCTTTTGTTATATGCTTAGTGTAGTTTGCAATACAGGCTTTAAATTCTTCCACATTATCCCCTGTTTGGTTATAACAGCTTGATATCACCGTATTGATGTTCAGCACAAAGTACTTCTTGTTGGCTGTTATTGTTGAGTTCTCCAATGCTTTGCTCGTAAAAGAATAATCTGAAAAGGGCGGGGCCAATAATACAACAGAGTTATTTGGCAAGTAGTAAGAACCAAAGAATGTCCTTAGGCAGTATGTCTCGCGTCTATTGGCAAGATGAGGGAATATTAGATTCTGGGTCGTTATAGGGCAGTCCGAGTTAGAGAGAGTTTCCGTTATATTGTCTGCAATCCAGAAGTAAGGACTCCATTTGTTATATACCTTAATGAGACTATACATGGGAATCCCCCTAACATATGGACCTTTTAGCACATGGAAGGCCGGGGAGAACAAGAGCATTGAGACTAAAGAGACAACAACAAAGGTTTTCATTGTTAACGGGATAATTTTAGTTTTTTTGGAATGATATTCAATTTTTAGACTTATCTGTATCATGGGCAGTATGTAAACCAGTAATATGAACAAAAAGGGTGCGAGCATATAAGGATAGTGATAACCTACCGTTACCATGTTTGCGGTTTTTGCGGGCAGTATAAGTTCAAGCCACAGGGGGATGGAGGCTAGAAAATACTCCCAATTGAACAATGGAATAAATGATACGCTGAAGAGAGATATAAAGAAAAATGCAATAATGTAGTCTATGTGAATGTTAGAAATCGAGAATGAGTATCTCTGAACTCTCGAAGCAGTAAGATACGGATAAATTCCCCCATTGTAGTGGGGAATTACTACAAACAGGCTGATTAGGGTCCAGAGAATTCCCAGAGAAATTAGGGTAATTTCCCATTTTAACGTGTGGATGTTTTTCAGAAACCATTTGGGATTCAAGACATTGGAGACTCCATGTCGTTTTATCATAAAAAAGAGACCCAAACTTATTAAGATTAGGCCCGAGTCCTCCTTTGCTGTTAACACAAGCAGAGAAACGAAAATGGAAATAAGATAATTTCTCTTCTCATAATAGCAGGGAATTAGAAAGATTAGTGGAACAACGAGACTAACTGGGTGAAAGTCAAACCTGTTTATGCCGTGTATCAGAGGGTTGGCGAGGTACATAAGAGACACGTAGAATGCTTTTTTCTCACCAATCAAAATCTTTGCAAATCTAAACAGTGTTAAGGCTCCAAATCCTAAGGCAATTGTTTGGAGAATCAAGAGGGTCTCAGCGTAAGGAAACAGTTTGTAGAGGGGCACCAGTAGAATTAGTATTGGGCTATTATGAACTCCAAAGTGAGAGTATGTACCGAGATCCTCCCACTCGGGAGTGTTGAAGAAAAAGCCTTCTCCGTGAGTAGTTGTCC
>JAMOOT010000171.1 GCA_027065215.1 Candidatus Omnitrophota bacterium
AATATCGTCCAACGAATGGGAGGAAATCACAGTCTTACTGATTCTAAAAATGCTCTCTAAATGCAATGTCTTTTCTCTCATCTCCTCATAAAGCCAAGCACTTTGTACTAAACCACTCACCAACTGGGCAATCGTCATTAAAGACTGAATAGTGGCCTTGCTGTATCTTTTCTTTGCCCTATGCTGAAAATTTATTACTCCGACCAGTTTATCTCTTAAAATTATAGGTATTCCCACAAATGCCTCATAACGATCCTCGGGCAGAGAATTAAACATCTTAAAACGAGGGTCCTGAAAGGCCTTCTCAGGAATTATAACCGGTTCCTTCTTTTCTGCCACCCATCCGGTAACGCCCTCTCCAATCTTTAATTTTATCTTGCGCAATATCTTAGGGTGCGGGTTTGAAGAAGCCACTAAGACTAATTCACTATTCTTACGATCTAAGATATATAAAAAACAGGAATCGGCCTTAGTGTATTCCAATGCCATAGAAATAACATTATGGAATATAATGTTCAAATCCAGGCCAGAGTTAAGGATTTCTATCACACGCCTAAGGATTTTAATCTCTTTATCCTTGGAGAGGGCCGATTTAGAGCGGGAAGTAGTCCTTCGACTTGCCATCGTTGTATCAAAGAGTTAAATGGGGTGGGCGAGGGGACTCGAACCCCCGGCCTTCTGAGCCACAGTCAGATGCTCTAACCAACTGAGCTACACCCACCATAGCAAACTCATTTAACGATATCCTATAAATCATCCAGTACCGAACCAACCAATCCTACTAAATCATTAATTATATCATAAATTTGCCCTTCGTCTCTTTTGTTATTTTCGCCCTCATTATTTTTTACCATCTTTTTTATAGCATTTAGGAGATGTTGCTTTAACTCAAGTTTAGGATTATCAAGTTTAGTTTGAATCGTAAATTCTAAGGAAAACTCTGGACGAGATAAGCCATCTATAACAGGCAAAAAAGCAGGTAAAATTGGAATCTTCTTTAACGCCTCTACATTAGGGGCAGAAAATTGTTCAACCTTTACATAATTCTTCAATACAAGGTTGTTACTTCTCCCATCACCTTCTATTCTCAGATACATAATCCCTTTGACATCAGGTAACGAAAACAATTTCGACAAAAAGGCCATATCCAAATCTTTGCCTTCCACGGTAAAGAGGGCATTTTTATTATCCCAATCCAACCAACCATCAGATCTTAACTCCCCATTCTTTCTTTCTATTTCCGACTCTACCAAGACCTTTGAATTAAACGAAAAATATTTATTTTCTACAATTGGACGATACAAGACCATCTTTACTATATGAATCTTTCCAATATCTTTATTATCCTTCATAAAATAGACATCTGAATCAGAAAGGACAATTTCTTTAATCGGCAAGGTAACCAAGCCCAATAGCAACCGTAAGCGAGGAGTTACACCAGTTTTGCCATCACCTTCATTATCGATCAATGGAAATCTAACATCAAGTCCTTTGACCTCAACCCAAGAGACCTCTTGTTTAAGGAAATTTACCTTTGCCTTTATTGAATCGATTCGTAACACAGGCCCACCTTCCCTCGCACAATAAAATTCTCCAAGGTTCAAATATGGGGGCAAAAGTCTCAGGGATCCTATTGAAACCGATTGACAAGGTAGCACCCTACCTAACAAAGATTCCAGTATCGTAGCACCAAATATATTAACCACTACAAACGCAATAAAACAGAGCGCCAAAAGGACTAAGAAAGAATAAAAGATGGAACGAAACAAGGATATCAAAAACTTCATTTAATTACCTTTGCCATTTAACCAATTCATTTGTCTTTGCGGGATAATCATCACAAACAGAAAAATTGCTCCCAATAG
>JAMOOT010000172.1 GCA_027065215.1 Candidatus Omnitrophota bacterium
TGCCTGCTATGCCGATAGAAATAACGTTGATTTGAGTTATTACCAGTCCTATACGATAGGTCTTACTATCAACGGAGATATAGAGAATACCTCGGTACTTTAGATTTTCTACTGAGGATAATAGGAGGTTGATAGATGCACGTAATTCTGTTGGCAGGAGGGAAAGGAACCCGACTTTGGCCATTGAGTAGAAAAGGACTCCCAAAACATTTGATTGCCTTGGGAAGTAGTAGTTCCTTGTTCCAAGAGACGGTAAAGAGGTCAATATCTCTATTATCGGAGGATGATATTATTGTGGTGGTAACCAATAAGGATCAAGAGAGGCTTCTTAGATCGCAACTGTCTCAATTGGATGTTCCAGAATCGAAAGTATTATTTTTGTTAGAAGAAGTAGGACGAAATACTGCCCCTGCAGTGGCCTGGGCAGTTATTGAGTTATTGAGACGTTCCTCTTCTGGGGCAGCGGTGATGTTGCCTTGTGATCACCAGATAGGCGATGTTGCAGTATTTCAGGATCAGGTTTCTAAGGCCGGACAGGTAGTCGAGCGTGAAGGAGGGATAGTTCTCTTTGGGATCTTCCCATCTTACCCTTCAACCGGTTATGGGTATATACAGATTGGTCAGGATGGGGTAAAGGAATGGGATGGTGAAAGATTCTATCCAGTTCGGGCATTTAAGGAAAAACCTGATAAAGATACAGCAAGAACTTATCTTGAATCTGGTCAGTTTTTGTGGAATAGTGGGATGTTGGTTTTTTCTTTAAGTGCCTTTTATTCTAATGCAAAGGAAGTTATGCCTGATATAATAAATCTTTTAGAATCTAATCAAGATGTCTCGTCGATATACCCATCTCTGCCTTCTATATCTATAGACTATGCAATGCTGGAGAAGATCTCTGGGCTTATGTGCCTCCCTGCCAGGTTCAGATGGTCGGACTTAGGGAGTTGGTCGGCGGTCTATGAAATGGAAAAGAAGGATAGCGATGGCAATGTGGTGTTGGCGGATATGATAGGGTTGGATGTAAGAAATAGTCTGGTTATTGGGCAATCCAACAAGAAGATAGGCTTAATTGGGCTTTCAGGTATGGTTGTGGTCGATACCCATGATAGTTTACTGGTTTGTCCAATGGATAAGGTGCAAGAAGTGAAGGCGATTGCCCAAAGATTGGAAAAGGATGGCGAGTTATCCTGGCGCGATCCGGCTAAGGTGGAGAGGCCGTGGGGGTATTATGTGGTTTTAGATAGAGGCCCGCGATTTAAGACTAAACGAATCGTTGTATATCCTGGGAAGTCTCTTAGCCTACAAAGGCATCAACATAGAAGTGAGCACTGGGTGGTTTTGCAAGGAGTAGCAAGTGTAAAGCGAGGAGAAGAAGAGTTTTGCGTGCATCCGAATGAAAGCACTTATATACCAGTTGGGGTAATCCATAAGTTAAGTAATCCGGGAAAGATTCCATTGGAGATAATAGAGGTTCAGAATGGAGAGTACCTTGAGGAGGATGATATTGAGCGATTTGATGAATAGGGTAAATTTTAAGAAGTAATAACATTTGGGCAGGTATAGTTGTATATAGAGGAAGATGATTTAAAGATGATGAAAGAAATTGATGAGCGTAGTAAAATAGCAGATTAGGATAAATGTAATTGGGATGAAATTATTGATGTGTAAATGAGAGATATCAGCCGGGGGCAGGTTCGATTCGAAAGGATATTTTAGCCACAGATTGTGGAGAAGGAGGTGTAGTTATGGAAAGATTAACCCCAGAGTTTATCGATGAGTTAAAGTTTGATGAAAGAGGGCTTATTCCAGTGATTGTTCAGGATTATGAAAATGGCGATGTATTGATGTTGGCCTATAT
>JAMOOT010000173.1 GCA_027065215.1 Candidatus Omnitrophota bacterium
CTGCCCTTTCTCTTACTTCTATTGTAAGCAACAAACGGATTGGTAGTGGTGGGGCCTATTCTATTATTTCCCGTTCTCTTGGATTAGAGGCTGGTGGGGCTATAGGGATATCTCTTTATTTGGCTCAAGCGATATCCATCGCCTTTTACATAAATGGCTTTTCTGAACTATGGCTTTCAGTTTTTCCTGGTGGGAATCAATTGTTGGTGGCTTTAATTGTCTGGACAGTGTTGTTCTTTGTTTCTCAGAGGAGCGCAAGACTCGCTTTTCATTTACAGTATCTTATATTGTTCGTGATTTCTTTGGCGTTAGGGTCTATCTTTTCTGCCTTCCCGGGTTGGGAGAAGATAGGACAGAGTGGGGCGTTGCGACAAGAACACTTTTGGCATGTTTTTGCGGTATTTTTCCCAGCGGTTACAGGGGTTTTGGCTGGAGTTAATATGTCTGGTGAATTAAAAGAACCCGAGAAGACTATTCCCGTAGGGACATTATCAGCAATAGGTGTGAGTTTTTTGGTATATTGTGTTGTAGCGCTGTGGTTTTCATCTGTAGCCCCAGCCCAAGAATTGGTGCAAGATAGTTCTGTAGCCGTGAAATATGCCCGTTATCCCCAGTTGGTTATTGCAGGGATAATGGGGGCCACATTGTCTTCGGCCTTGAGTATGTTTGTATCTTCCCCTCGGGTATTGTTGGCTCTGGCCAAACATAGGTTGGTGCCCGGCAGTAGATGGATTGGGTTGTCCTCTTCATCAGAAGAGCCGCGTATTGCAATTGCTATAACTGCTGGAATTTCTTTGATAGGGTTGTTTGTTTCTCTTAATTCGTTGGCGGTTTTGCTTACTATGATTTTTTTAATTACATATGGGAGCATAAACTTTTCTGTCTTTGTAGAACAAGCGATTGGCATTGTTAGTTTTCGCCCTTCAATTCGTATTCCTCTTTTCTTACCAATAATAGGATTTTTGGGTACATTGGTATCAATGATTTTAATAGATCCTCTATTCGCTTTTATATCCATTTTCTTATTGGCAGGATTTTATATCTATTTGGTGAGACGCGATTTTAGTCAGGGTTGGTCTGGTGTACGCAAAGGGGTGTTGATGTTCTTGGCAGAGCAATGCCTCCGTTTGGCTAAGTCCCTTCCTGATAATCCGAAAATATGGAAGCCGAATATTATTTTGCCAGTAAATGAAGAGGCATTGAAAAGGGTCTCTTCCCTTATTCCCCCTCTGCTTGCTCCCAACGGGAGGTTGGTTCTCCTGACAAAAGAGGGCAGGGATTGTGAGGCGGCCGAATCTTTCTGTTCTTATGTTCGAGGTCAAGGTCTATGGTCAACTTCTCTTTGCTTGGGGTTGGATAGATTGGAGGAGACAATCTACATATGTAATCAGATGTGCCTACCAGTAAATATTCTCCTGATGGATTTAGGTGTTCAGGATTTTAAAAAGAGGATCCAAGATTGGTATCGGTTAGCGATAAGACATTCAATGGGATTTATTGGTTGCTTGCCATATGTGGGGAAAGATATTCGCAGGGTTAATTTGTGGATAAGAGAAGGTTCTCCAAATCTCCATCTCTCTATTTTAGTTGCATTGCATCTATCCCGTTCCCAGGAGGTGGAGATATCTTTGATACAAGTGGTAAGTGATGGTTCAAAAATTCGTGGATATAACTACTTGGTAAAGTTGAAGGAGTTAATGCGTCTCCCAAGTGATACAAAGATAGAGGTGAAAGAAGGGGATTTTTGGGAGGTGTTAAAGGACCCACCGAAATCCGACCTGAATATCTTTGGTTTGCCTGATACGGATGAATTCCCTGAGGAGTGGTTTGATTCTTTGCATGTGTTGCAGACGTGGATAATGGTGATTAAGGATTCACGTAGAGAGAGTGCCAGGGTTTGATGTGGGATTGGGTTTACTATGTGGGATATCTCTGATAAAATCTATATCTATGGTGCAAGTTGAATTGTCCAAAATCATTATTGATGAAAAACGGCACGATCAGGTGATTGTGTTAAAGGAAGTAGACGGGGAAAGATTCCTCCCAATAGTGATAGGGCTTCCAGAGGCTACTTCTATCAAGATGAAAATAAGCGGGTTCGATCCACCGCGGCCTTTGACCCACGATTTACTGAAATCTGTAATTGAGTCGTTGGGTGCAAGGCTAAAGTTTGTGGTTGTGGATAAACTCCAATTCAATACCTTTCATGCTAAGGTTGTTTTAGAGAAAGAAGATGGTTCGGAGGTCTGGGTAGATGCCCGTCCATCTGATAGTGTTGCCCTTGCCTTGCGTGTGGAGGCCCCTATATTCGTAGAGGAAGAGGTATTGAATTCTGCTGATATGTTTGAAGTATGAAAATAGGAATTATTTCTGATACCCATGACAATATCCCCAAAATATATTCTGCAGTAGAGATCTTCAAAAAAGAGTGTGTGGATTTTGTAATCCATGCCGGAGATATAATTGCTCCGTTTTCTGTTGCCCCTTTTATGCAAATGGGAATAGAATGGCGGGCAGTGTTTGGGAATAATGATGGTGAGAGGAAAGGCCTTGCTGAGAAATCCGCAGGTCGGATAACGGATCAGCCTTTAGATCTAATCTTGGCGGATAGGCGTATTATGGTGGTCCATGAGCCAGGGAATATAAGGGATCAGGATTATCTTGATCACGATGTTATTGTGTATGGCCATACTCATAGAAAGGAAATTAGCCGTCGTGGACAGACTTTAGTTATTAATCCGGGAGAGGCCTGTGGTTACCTCACGAATATGGCAACCTTGGCCATATTGGATACCGATTCCTTATCTGCTCGATTCTTGGAGATAAAGTGATGTCTCCCCTTTTTGATTTGATCTGCCTTAGCAGGAGAGAACGAGACCTTCTTCATCGAATTCGGGTTATCTTGGGCACAAAGGAAGACAGATTTTTAGTGGGAGGTATAATTCGTGATGCTTTCTTGAGAAGACGTCGAGAAAAGATTGACTTTGACCTTGTATCCCCCTGCTCTAAGGAAGATGTGTCTCTGTTACAATCCCAACTGGGGGGAAAGATAGTACTTTTAGATGAGAGATTGGGGATTTATCGGTTGGTATTGACCCCCTATGTATACATAGATGTAGCAAAATTAAGGGAGGGTGGTATAGAGGAGGACCTTAGGCATCGGGATTTTACCGTAAATGCAGTCACAATTAGGTTGTCGGATTTGAAGATTGTTGATCCCTTGAAAGGTTTAAGGGATTTGAAGATAGGGAAATTACGATTGTGTGGGCCTGATGTTATGTTAGAGGACGCACTTCGTGTTTTACGGGCATTCTCCATTTCAGCCCAGTGTGGTTTGGCCTGGACAAGAGAGGTAGGAAGGGCGATAGGGAAATGCAAGGGTGGTTTAGAGGAAATTGCTAAAGAACGGGTCAATCAGGAATTATTACGACTTTTCTCTTCTTATAGGTGCGCGGATTGGGTTAAGAGGATGTTTAAGAGCGGAGTTTTTCCAATACTGGTTCCAGAGATGAAAGATATGGAAGGAATATGGCAAGGGCCTTACCATCATTTAGATGTATTAGAGCATTCATTTTTGGCATTGCAAAGATTAGAGGATCTGTTATCTCGTATTCCAAAGATTACGCGAATAACCCATCGAGATTTTTTGCTTTCCTATCTCAATGAACGAATAGGAAACTGGCCTCGTCGAGCATTATTAAAATGGGCTGCCTTATTTCACGATATTGGCAAGCCTTTTGTCAAGGAAGTTAGAGAGGACGGAAGGGTAACCTTTTATCGCCACGATTTAGTGGGGGCAAAGATATTATCTTCTCGTATGCAAAAATTAAAATTTTCCCGCAGGCAAGTAGATTTTGTAAAGACCCTACTTCAGTTGCATATGCGCCCCGGGGACCTTACCAGAGAAGGAACCACTCTCCGTGCTGTGTATAGGTTCTTTCGGCAATCAGAGGGTGAGGATTTAGCGGTGATGCTTCTGTCTTGGGCTGACGCCTGGGCAACGCGAGGCAGACTCAATCCATGGAGAAATTTTTATTCGCATCGCAAAAGGTTGATTGAGATGATAAATCTGTCAGTCGAAGAGAAGACCAAGGCTGATCTCCCTCGTTTGCTTTCTGGCCATGATGTGATGAAGATTCTCTCTATCCCTCCAGGGCCAGTTGTGGGTAAGGCATTAGACATAGTTCGGGAGAAACAATTTTTGGGAGAGATTCAGTCTCGTGAAGAAGCAGAGAATTGGTTGAAAAAATGGTGGAGAAGAAGAAGAAATACTTGACAGTCTCTACTAACGAGTGCTAAAATTAAATTGCCCTGGGGGTGGTAAGACTAAGGTCGTAATCGGCAAAATTTTTTGGCAATAAATTAGCACTCTAATGTAATGTCTGCTAAAATGTATATAAGAAAAAAATAGAAAGGAGGTGGGAGTATGGCGTTGATGAAGTGGAGGAAAAGAGAAGTCTGGGATCCATTTCGCTATCTCTCTGACTTGCAGGAGGATATGAATCGATTGTTTGATCTGTCTTTGGCTCGTCTTCCGCGTCAGTTGGAGGATATCGCCAATGTGGAGTGGGTACCTGCGGTAGATGTTATTGATGAAAAGGACAAACTTCGTATTAAGGCAGATCTACCGGGCATAAAAAAGGAGGATGTAGAGATAAATATCGAAGATGGTGTCCTAAGCATCAAAGGGGAACGACAGAATGAGAAAGAAGAAAAGAATAAAAACTACTATCGCAGGGAGTGCTTCTATGGGGTCTTTGAACGGTCTATCAGTCTGCCGGCTGAGGTGGACATAGAAAAGGCCGAGGCCAACTATAAAGATGGTGTTTTGGAGATAATTCTGCCTAAAAAAGAGGAGTCCAAACCAAAGCAGATAAAGGTAAAGATTAAGTAATATTAGGCGTCTTGCGCTAATGTCCGATAGTAGGCGCGTCGATTGGCGCGCCTATTTGTTTTTATTTTATTTTTAAAATTTAATTGCTTGGTTGGCAATGGGTTTCACTCGTGATAAACTTGTTATGATAAAGCAAGGAGAGAAGATCGGTGTCTCTATGGAGAATTTTTCTCAAATGGGTCTCCTTGGGAATAGGACTTTGGCTGATATTTATATCAACACCATCTTTTGCCTATCAGTGGGGTTGGGACGGGCGCTACATCTATGGTAAGACCCTTTCTTCAAAGGACGTTGAATTGTTTAAAGAATTAGTCTGTTTACCTGATAGGTTTTGGGTGAATCTCTCTCCTACACTTTCTCCAGAAGATGTCCTACCAGGGAGGTTATGGGCTGGGCAGGTGGGGCAGATACTATTGGATGCCGACCTCAAGTTAAAAAAGTTGTCAAAGGAGGTTATAGGGAACAAGTTGGATTGGGATGAGGATGTCTTGTTTCGAGTGATGATATTCATTCGATATGCTGAGGTTGATTTATATAAGAATGGGAAGGCAGTAGATGGGATACGACTGGGGGTGAGGTTCTTTGCTGAGGATAAAGAGTGGGAGGAAAGGTTTAATAAGTACGTGGCTCCATATATTGAGCGGGAGGTGAATACCTCTCCTGACTTTGCTGATTTGAGACGATTGGTGGGGTTGTATGCCCTTTCTCGGACAGGGAAGTGCCATCCATTAGATAGAGTGTTTATGGGACAGGAATGGAATGATAAAGACGGAGCACTGGAAGAATACAGAAAGTTGTTCGAGGATGGTGTAGTGGGTGGTGTGGAGATTGATAGTAAAAACTTTCAGGAAAGGTCCCATCCGAATAGCCTTCTTCCCGTAGTTGGCAAGGATCGCATTGCATTGACAGAGACCCCAGATTCAGAGCATAAAAAGATTCTCTTTATGGCCAAAGAAAATGCTAAGCAATTTCTTACCAAATTGAACAGATCCTTTTTGCCAGAGGAAAGATTATTGGGGGATCTGATTCCTCTTGGAGTAGTGGATAAACACGAATACAATTCCCCGACACGAAAGGAAGAAGGAGTTTATGCGTTTTCCTTAGGAGAATTGAGGAGTAGGTCTGTAAGGGTTCTTGTAGATCCGATTGATGAGATTTGGTCAAATGTCCGTCAAAGATACTGGCAGGAGGTAAAAAAGAAATTAAAGGATGAAACAACTCGTGCGGTAAGTAGTGTAGATCCAGAAGGAGAGTATTTGTGGAGTGTGGAGGGAGGAATAAGGGGAAAGAAGGTGTTTATTTATCAAATAAGGCCCATAAGAAGAGTTAAGGATAGAGAAGAGAAATTTCCGAAAAAAGAAGAGTTTAAACATAGGTTGTTAAGGGTATTGAGGCAAATCAAGGAGGCCTTGGGCGGGTATGGTATAGACCTAAAAGATGCAATTACTGCTGTAGAGGAGGGGAGATTGAAAGACGGGACAGATTTGGTCTTAACTCAACTATGGACTACCTACAGTAAGAATAAAGAGATTGGTAAAACCTTTGTTAAGGTGGCAGGGGAACTGCCGGAAGAAGATGAAAAGGTCTTATGGGATTGGGTACTTTTATTCCCCACCACTGGCATGCACTTTTCGGTGTCCCTTCTGTTGGATGCCATTTCTTCCGAAAAAGGAGTGGATTTTTTGGTGGACAGGGTTTCTGATGTAGTTAATCTTGCTGACCAGTTAGGCCAAAGTGGATTGGGGAGGTGGGGAGGATATAAATTTGGTGCAAAGAAGGATGGGGATTATGGAGAGGTAGGAGATGAGCCCTTGTTTGGATTGGGAGGGGCAATAGTTTTGTGGCCTGCTTTGTTTGGAAAAGATAGTGGCGTGAAGGAGAGATATCGAAAGTTTCTGACACTATGTAGAGAACGCTTTGAAGAGGGGAAGATCTTTTCTATGGTGGAAAAGACGAACAGGTTTTTGCGGTTAGGAAATGAATCTTTCTTTGATCTATTGGATGAAGATATAAAAGAGGTATTGGGGGAGTTTGGAATTGGGAAGAAAGTGGGGCAGGAGAAAAAAATAGGGCAAGAAGAGACGGAGCGTAAGGAAGGGACTCGTCATATAGTAATGGACGATCTTTCTTTTTCTGTGGTGATCAAAGGGAGGTTTGGGGATACAGTGATAGGTCGGGTTAGAGTGATTGCATCCCCAGAGGACATTTATAAAGTACGCGATGGGGATATATTGATAATAAAGAATTTGCCGACCAATTATCCCCAAATAGAAGGTTTGCCTTCGTGCATTATAGCATTGGAAGATGTTGTAGAAGGCCAGCATGTAGTTTTATATGTAAGGCAAATGGGTGTGCCATTAATAAAACTTCAAGGGGATTATTCATTAGATTATTTTCGGCAATTAGAAGGTGCCTGGGTAGAATTAGATCTCACGAAGCGTAGATTGCATATCTCAGAAGAAGGGAAAGGGGATCTTTTTATAAAGAATATAGTTTTGCCTTATAAAAAGAGGTTAGTAGAGGGAGTTAAGACTTCGATTACAGGTTTTCTTGAAAGAGATAGTTTTTCTACTGAAATTGCAATCGCTAATCTAAAGAACGCCCTCCCTGCTTCAGAGTTTGGTGCGAAGTCTGCTCGGCTGTCAGACCTTGTTCGAGCAGGGGTGAATGTGCCAGAAGGGATAGTGGTCTCTTTGGGGTTGTTGCGTTGGGTGTTGGATAGGGTGGAGTTTGATTGGGAATCTTGGAGAGAGGAATTTGAGAAGTCAGTCCAAGAGGGTACAGCAACCAGTGAGTTAAGGAATATGGCTCGGGATATTCAGAAAAGGATATTGAACGTAGGCTTGGATGATTTCTTAGATAGGTTGTGGGAAGATTTGGGTAGTTTGAAGGAGAAGAAGATTATTGTTCGTTCAGTTTCTTCTGTGGAGGATAGGAGGTTTGCTCCGTTCGTTGGCACAGGGATTTTGGACAGTATTAGATTGAAGAAAGGGGATAAAAAAGAATTAGGGGAGGTGATAAAGAAAGTTTTGTCTTCTATGTTTTCTCCCAATTCTTTGTTGGAGAAGATTAATTTAGGTATAGATCCTACAAAGGTGGGTATGGGGGTTATTATCCAAGAGGCAATAATAGAAGATGTTGGTTTCGTGGGAGAGGTTGGAGAAGGAGAAATAAGATTTGATGTGGTCTTAGGCAATAATTCTGTGATAACTGCTGAAGGAAATCGGATGGGAACAGGGATTGATTTCCCTTGGAGTGATAGAGTTGTATTCAATCCCACGGTTAGTAGGGAGAATAGGTTAAAGGGATTGTTCTATGATGGAGATATTTATGTAAAGGCCCTTAGGTTCTGGCGGGAGGCGATCTTATCTATACAGGGTTGGAGAAATGAGGATGAAAGGCTGGCATGGGTTGAATTATGGAATAGATTGTTAATGGGTGGGAATGATGATTTATTATTACTGGTTAGAGAGGGGTATCAGGGGATACTTAGAACCATAAAGAATCGAGAAGGAAAATTGGGGTTTGAAGATAAACTCTTATTGTATTATTTGCCTTTTGTTGTGTTATATCGCGATCTTCCAGAAGGTTTGGTGCTAAAAGGGATTCTAAAAGAAGGATTGACATCTGTCGATATCTCTGCTTTGCAGGTCATTTCTAAAGTAAGGCCAGACATTTTCTCTCTTAAGCAATTGAAAAGATTGATGGAAGGAGATAGTATAGATAAACAGCGGTTGGCTGTAAACCTCATTTGGTATGCCTCTGATCCGGATGGTGTTGTTAGAGGGGTGGAATTAGGCGGAAAAGAGAGAAAAGAAAAAGGTGGGATTGAGTTCAATATTGAGCGTTGAAGTGATATCCGCCTCTCTACAGTGGTAGATTTTGTTGTTGGTTGTGGAACCCTGATAGACCTTCCTTTGGTAAAGACGTGATCGAGATTATCCTTTTCACTGACATTTTAAAGGATTTGCCAAAAATAATTTTATATATTAAAATACTCTAATTAAATTTTGCCTTGGTTGGAAGTGGAATTATGCCCGTGAATAGAAACAGTAAAAAGGAGGGGTTTATGGTAAAGAGGCTTATCTATTCACTCATTAGTTTTGTTTTTGTCTTTGATCAGGTTTTAGGGTTTGGGATGGTAAATGTTAATCCGGATTTTATTCAGCCGGAGTTGGTGGGCGTGGATTTTTCTTCAGGGTATGTTAGGTTGCTTTATAAGGATAAAAGCCCTGATAAGGATATCTTGAAGAAGGATTTAGGTCTTTTCCTTACCGGCATTGCCTTCCCGATAGAGGACTTGGTAGTGGATTTGAATATCTATAATCTGCCATCCTATGTCCTTGCCCCGGAATTAGAAGGCACAGAGATCGGCCGTATCTTTTTGGAGTCGGATGTCAAGTTGAAGAAGATGGTGCAAAAGATATTAAGTACAGAAGATGTAGGAGATCTTGACGTAGAGGGAGGTTTAAGGCCATCGTTTAGAATCTGGATTCAACCTGGACAGGTGAAGATACTTGAATCTCCTAATAGGGATAGGGCAGAGATTAAAGATATAAATTTACAAGTAAGATGTGAGTTTAGAAGTGGAAAGGAATTGGCAGATACCTTTAAGAGATTAGTTTTGCCTCGGTTAGAGGAAGATGTTAATAGAGGAGAGGACTTTGCTCCATTGAGAAGGGCAATAAAGGCAGTTCTCTTGGCTCAGTGGTATAAGGAGAGGGCAGGGGTAATCTCAAATCTGGATAGCCTCAAAGACAGTCGGTACAGCAAGATCTTTGAGTCAAAGGAGTTCTGGATTACGCGGGATTATATGGATGAGTACGTGAGGAGTTATTGGGACCTTTCGAGTGGAGTTGTTGGAGGGATTTCGCCGATACCAGAAAAAGTTGACTATAGTAGTGGAAACGGGCCAAAAGATCTGATAGGAGGAGACATAAATGGAATAAAAACTATGCCTCGAGAGGAAGTA
>JAMOOT010000174.1 GCA_027065215.1 Candidatus Omnitrophota bacterium
ACTTTGAATCCATCGATAAATTCTTCTCGCCCCTTTCTGAATTAAAAGAGAAACTTATATGTATCCTATGGCAACTTCCCCCTTCATTAAAATATGACCTATCTCTACTAAAAGACTTTTTCGCCTTAGTAAAAGAACATAGATCAGGCAAAAACCTCTTACATGCCATAGAATTTCGCAACGCAACTTGGTTCAAAGAAAAGACATATGAGATATTGGAACATTATCAAATTGCATTTGTATGGCAAGACGCACCTAAGGGAAAATGGCCCCAAACTCCCGAGGTTAGCACTGGAAATGCCATATACATAAGGTTTCACGGAAAAGAATCTCTATATAAAGGGAGTTACTCAGATGAGGATATCAAGTATTGGATAAACAAAATAAAAAAACATCAACAAGGCCTAAGATTCTTATTCGTATTCTTCAATAATGACTATAATGCGGATGGGGCATTTGATGCGATAAGATTTAAGCAACACCTATTAAGCGAAGGAATTCAGACTCATCAATAATCGTCAATCCCAACTTTTTTGCCTTTTCGTATTTGCTACCGGGATTCTTGCCAACTACTACATAATCTACTTTTTTACTAACGCTATCAACTGTTTTGCCACCGAGGTCTTGTACCTTAGCCTTAGCTTGAGAACGACTAAATCGCTCTAATTCTCCAGTAAAAACAAAGGTCTTACCACTAAGGGGTAAAAAACTTTTATCCTTTCTTTCCGTATTTACTCCAACGGATTTTAACTCCTCCATCAATTTGATATTATGCTCATCTCTAAAAAAGTTCACTATACTGGTAGATACCTTCTCCCCTACATCTGGTATACTAACCAATTCTTGCCAATCCGCATTTGCTAATTCATCTAAAGAATTAAATCTTTCAGCTAAAACTTGAGATAACTTCTCTCCCACGTAACGTATTCCCAAGCCATATATCACTCGCGAGAGATCCCTATTTTTACTCTCCTCTATTGCTCGCAATAGATTAGTAGCCTTTTTCTCTTTGAACAAAGGTAGTTTCAACAAGTCCGACAAGGTCAACTTATACAAGTCCGCCACACTGTGAACCATCCCCCTATTTGTCAAGGCATCAACCACTGATGTGCCCAGACCTTCTATATCCATAGCTGACTTACTTCCCCAGTGAAGTATCGCTGCTTTCAACTGGGCTGGACAAGATCTATTAATACATCTATAGGCCACCTCATCTGGAAGTTTAACTACCTTACCTCCACAAACAGGGCAAATACAAGGAGGCTCTATCTCCACTTCTTTTCCATCTCGACGATCTGTTAAAACTTCAACTATGTGAGGAATTACATCCCCAGCTCGTTCAACCACAACCCAATCGCCTATTCGCACACCCAATCGTTTGACTTCATCAAAGTTGTGCAAGGTCGAACGACTAATTATCACTCCAGCACACTCCACGGGATTAAGATTTGCAACTGGAGTTATTATTCCAGTCCTACCTACCTGCAGATCAACCGATAGTATCTGAGTAACTGCCCGGCGTGCAGGGAACTTAAACGCAATTGCCCAACGAGGAAATTTGGCAGTATAACCCAATCTCTCCTGAAGAGCAAAGTTATTTACCTTTACAACAATACCGTCAATCTCATAAAGAAATCTATCTCGGTTCGCCAAGATCTCCTCGTAAAATGCCTTCACCTCTTCGATCGATTTACACAGTCTCCTATTAGGCTCCACCGGAACCAACATAGATGAAACATCATCCAAAAATTCCCATTGAGATCGATATTCTCTCCCAACCACCCTACCGAAGGAATGACAAAAGAAATGAAGATTCCGCTTAGCAACTTCCCGGGCA
>JAMOOT010000175.1 GCA_027065215.1 Candidatus Omnitrophota bacterium
GATTAGATTAGAAAAACTTTGGCCTAAATTGTTGGACAGAACATCTCGGTTGGTCTTGTTTAAGTTGGAGGATACATTGTCTGAATCTAAAAGAGAAGCAAGGCAGTTATTGAATAAAGATAACAGGATAAGGATTGTAATTGCTAACACAGGACTTCGTAGCAACTATCAATCTGCGATAATCACCCGAAGAGGTGAGTATGGACCTTTTTATAGCCGTGAGGCATTGGCAAAAGAATTGGTTTCTCGCGTGATTGAATGGGAGGATTAGGAATGAGGACGTTTGGGGTGAGAGTTTTTTATTTGTTGGTACTTGGATTATTGTTGTCTCAATCTTTTTCATATGGGTTTTGGGTCTGGACACCTCATACGAAGAGGTTTGAGAATGCCAGGGAGGGAGGGAAGGATACGCCTCAGGCCCAGGCCAAATATGCCCGTAAACGCTCCAATTTAGAGTCGCAGTTGAAGGAATGGCAGGTATTGTTAAAGCGGTTTCCTAATAGCCCACAAGCAGGAGAGGCCCTTTACAACATTGGTTTAATCTACGAGAAAATGCATAATTATTATCTTGCCCATCGTGCTTATAAGAAGTTGATAGAGAAGTATCCTTTTAGTGATTATTTCTCTAAGGCAATAGAGAGAGAATTTGAGTTAGGCAAGAAGTTTTTACAGGGGTATAGACGTAAATTCTGGGATATAACTAAGCCTATAGAAAATCCAGCTCCAGAGGCGTTTGACTTAATCGTTAGTTCTGCCCCTTATAGTGAATTTGCTCCAGCAGCGCTATATTATAAAGGGCTATATTATAAGAAAAAGAAGGTTTATGATGAGGCAACTAATGCATTTGAACGTCTCTTAAATGCCTATCCTGATAGTAAATATGTTGATAAAGCCGAGTATCAGATAGCGATGACATACTACGAGATGAGTTTAGATCCGCAATATGACCAAGCGTTTACAGAAAAGGCTGCAAGCGCTATAAGAAGATTTTTGGTTAAGTATCCCAATAGTAGTTTTCGGCAAAGGGCAGAGGGTATTCTTAAGGAATTAGAAGAAAAGCAAGCCCAACACAATTTAAAGATTGCTAAGTTTTATCTAAAACAAAAGAAAAACAGATCTGCTAAGGTGTATTTAGAAGAAGTAATTGAGAAATATCCCAATACCCGTGCTGCCGAAGAGGCCAAAAAGCTATTACGCAGTTTGGGGAGTAGATGAGAGAGTATATTCATCAGAGAGTTTCGGAGTTACAGAATTTATTGCCCCGTGATTCTGTCTTTTTTATCTCCAATCCGTCGGATATTTTTTACCTTACGGGCCAAGATCTGGGCTCGGATGGATTTCTTCTATTGACTTCTAAGAAGGCCTTTTTTATCTCTGATTCTCGATATCGCGAGGAGTTGCAGATGGCCAGCGATTTTTTTATCCCTGTGGAGATAGAATTGAATCTGTTTAAAACAGTTGCTATGCTGTTGCCAGATTCTATTAATGTTGTATTTGTGCAAGGCCCCTGCCCAATTAGATGGGTAGAGGAATTGCAGAAGACATCTTCTCGTGAGATAAGGTATTCTTTGGAGTTGGACAATAAGATAAGGTATATGAGGGCGATAAAAAATGAGCAAGAGATAAAGATATTACGGCAAAATTTCTCTATTCATCGGCAGGTGTTAACTCGCTGGCAAGAAGGTATCTTGGGAAAGAGTGAAAAGGATGCAAAGAACACTTGGATTTGCTTAGTTCATGAGTTTGGGGCAGAGGGGGTTAGTTTTGATGCTATTGTTGCTGTAGGTCCCTCTGCCAGTAGGCCACATTATAGAGCCGGGAAAAGGCGTATAACTGG
>JAMOOT010000176.1 GCA_027065215.1 Candidatus Omnitrophota bacterium
TTTGGAGAGCTTGGTGTTTATTGCTACGCTTCCCCAGTCTCTGTCCTCTACGCTGTAGCCTTCCATGTAGGTTGGTGTTATGGTTACTTGTTCCTTGGTTATTGTTATCTTTTCTCCATCGATCACTATCTCGTGTGATCCCTTTGCTAATATGTCTTTGGCGACTTTGTCTTGATGCTCCTCTATGTACTTTATTACTTTCTTGGCTAGCTTCCTATAGAGTGGTCCTAATACCTTATAGATTGGTGAGACACGGTATTTGACGAGTACTCCTAATTCACTTACTGGCTTGGCTTCTACTTCTTTAACGTTTGTAAGCCTCATGATTAAGTCCTTGTATTTCTCGACAACGGTCTTGATCTCTTCTCTGTCTGTATATATTGTGAGGGATTTTACGGGTTGTCTAAGCTTTATACCAGCCTTCATACGGGCCGCTGCTGATGCCTCGTATATTTCTCTCACAACATCCATGACTCTCTCAAGTTCTTCATCAATATACTTTGACTCCACCTCCGGCCAGTCAAGCAGGTGAACGGATAGTGGTAGGTCTGGATCTGTTTTTCTGAAGACTTCTTGGTATATCTTCTCCGTGAGGAATGGTGTGAATGGCGCCATCATTACTAGCCATCTCCACAACGCATAGTAGAGGACGGTATAGGCTGCTAGTTTGTCGGGAGTGTTTTCCTCGACCCAGACTCTCGGTCTTATCAATCTAATGTACCAGTGGCTCACGTCCTCGATTATGAATCTCCTCAGTTTCCTGGCGGCTTCATGTAATCTATAGTTGTCGAGGTCTTCGGTTACTTCTTTTACCAACTTATTTATTCTTGATAATAGCCATTTATCCTCTGGTCTAAGATGTTCTAGGTAGTCTTCTACTCTATGCTCTATTGGGTCGAACTTGTCTAGATTCATATACGTTGATGCAAATACGAAAGTGTTCCATGCTATTGATAAGTCTCTTCTGACTTCCTCGATTCCTTTCCATGAAAACCTGAGGTCTTCCCATACAGTGTTTTGTAGAACCCAGAACCTCAGTGGGTCTCTGCCTGCTCTTCTTATTGCTTCGTCTGTTCCTACGTAGTTGCCTAGACTCTTATGCATTTCTCTACCATGCTCGTCTAGTGCAAAGCCGTGGACTAAGACATACTTGTATGGTGCCTTGCCAAATCCTAGAACACCTGATCTTAGGAGGGAGAAGAACCATCCACGAGTCTGGTCATGACCCTCAGTTATGAAGTCCATGAATATGTCTTCCCAGCTAAGCTTCTCTGGATGCCCCTTGGCAGCGAAGAACGCTATTCCACTATCAAACCATACGTCTATAACGTCTGGTACCCTCTTCATAGGTTTACCACATATTGGGCACTCAAACTCAATCTCATCAATCCAGGGTCTGTGTAGCTCTTTGGGTTTCTTACCGCTTAGTTCTTCTAATTCCTTAAGACTCCCAACTACTACTTTGTGTCCTTCAGGACATATCCATATTGGGAGGGGTGTTCCCCAGTATCTCTGCCTTGATAAGACCCAGTCTTGGAGATTCTCTAGCATATGCATTATCCTATCCAGCGCCCATTCTGGTATCCAGTTAACCTTCTTGACTTCCTCAATGAGTTTCTCTTTGAGCTTAGTTACTCGGAGCACCCATTGATAAGTAGCTCTCATCACCACTGGTGTTTTACATCTCCAACAAACCGGGTATTTGTGCTTGATCTTACCAGCTGCTAGTAATGCGTCTCTCTCTATAAGGTCCTTTATTATTTCTGGATTAGCGTCTCGCACATACATTCCATGATACTTACCAGCTGCCTTGGTGAACTTACCCTCA
>JAMOOT010000177.1 GCA_027065215.1 Candidatus Omnitrophota bacterium
TCAAATAGCGATAATCCCCATCCAGGGGATTGGAAGGGCATTTATTTTACCTGTGATACCATAAATCGCGAAAGCTTTTTGGGAAATTGCACCATAGAGTATGCGGGAGAGGGATTTGGAGCCGTGTACGCAACAATAAATGCAGGGATCTTATGTGAAAAGGCATCTCCTACAATAAGTAATTGTACTATTATAAACACAATGGGTGATGGAATTGCTCTTCATCATTATTATGAGGGGTGGCAATTCTCAGCTCCATTGATTGAAGGATGTGTTATAGCAAATAATACGGGATGTGGAATCAATGTCTCAGAGGATAGAACTGCCCATTATCCTACCATAATAGATAATATTTTTAAGAATAATGGAAGTTATCCTATCAGGATTGGAGGAAGGTTTGAGATACATGGAAATACATATATTAATAATGGAATTCAGGCAATTAATATATTTGGAAACAAAAATGAGGATGATCCTCACGGGGTCACTATTATTCCTCCTAGAGAAGATGTTACCTGGAACAAAGAACCTGTGCCTTACATAGTTACAGGAGATGTCAATTTTGCAAGCAAGTTAACTGGAGAAGACAACTATGCAACTCTTACAATAGAGCCAGGAACAGAGATAAGGTTTGCATCAGGAACAGGCATTATTATCGGATATTCTAACCATTACGGTGCATTAATTGCTCAGGGCACTCAGAATGCGAGTATAACTTTTACAGCGAACGGGACAAATCCTACAGCAGGTGCATGGAATGGAATCACACTTTCACAATACACTATATCCAATCAGACTTATATAGAACATTCAATTATTGAGTATGCAGACAAGGGCATCTTTTGTAATGGTGGAAAAGCAAAAATACAGTATAATAATATAAGAAATAATAAAGTCGGGATATATCTTCAAAATGACGGGGCTGATAACACTGTTATCAAATGCAACAACATAATTTACAATAATGATGGAATATACACTACTGATGGCGCAGAGCCTGATGTTCAAAATAATAATTTTGAACATAATACTGAATATGGAATAAATAACGCTAACACCTCAGGGAATTTAACTGCAGAAAATAATTGGTGGAACAACGTTCAAGGTCCTAACCATGAGGGGGACAGGATCACTGATAATGTAGATGCCATTCCATTTCTTACCTCAAGAAGCACATGCATAAATGCCCCCCCATCAAATTTGCCCCCTAAGTCCCCTAGAAACCCCAATCCAGAAGATAATGCAACAAATGTATCCACTAATGCCACCTTAAGCTGGGATGGCGGGGATCCAAACCCATGGGACAGTGTTGTATATGATTTATATTTTGGCCCATCAGAAAATGAGCTTGACCTTATTGCTGGGAACCTTACAGATACAAGTTATCAGGTAACCAATCTTACAGCAGGCGCAGAATATTTTTGGAAGATAGTATCAAGGGATCAGGCAGGGGAAGAGACTGAAGGAGATGTTTGGAGGTTTATTACTAAAGGTGATCCACCAGATTTAAATAGTACAGAGATTGTATTTGATCCTGACCCTTCTACTCTCAATGATGGGCAAACACTTACCATCAATGCCACTATAAAAAACAGTGGAGCTGGCCCATGTGTTAATTCATTTGTGGTTGACTTTAAGGTAGATGGTTCAAGTATTGGGACAGTTACAGTAAGTGATTCAATCTTGAGTGGAGAATCAATTACAGTAAGTAAGACATGGGAATCACGAGGAGGAAATCACCAAATAGAGGTTGTAGCAGACAAGGACAATCAGGTAAATGAACCTGATGAGAATAATAATTCCCGTTCATCTAATATTTCCATACCAGCCCCTGATCTAACAGTCCAAGATATTACATGGTCTGCAGAGAATCCTGTAGATGGTGATAGTGTTACTATTAATGCAACTATTCAAAATGATTCCACTAATTATACCACTAAGGATTTTCGCGTAGTATTTAAGGTAGATGGCGAAGAGGTTGGACACAGTGATATTAGTGGAATTGAGGCAAATGGCGAAAAGACAGCATCAATTACATGGACTGCTACCCCAGGGAATCACACTATCATTGCCGAAGTTGATAGTACTGATGTAGTTGGTGAATCTAATGAGACAAATAACTTTTTATCAAAGGATATGGGTGAAATACCATATCCAAACCTTGTCTTGGCAGAGCTTAATAAAAAGACAGAAAATGTGGTTACAGGAAAACCTGTAAAGTTTACTGCAAGGATTGAAAATCAAGGGGCTGGCAGCACCCATAGATCCTTTAAAGTTAGGTTTTGGATGGATGATAATACATTAGACACCCGTACTATCTCTGGGATAGATTCAGGAAATTCCACAGAGATAAGCATATTTTGGGATGCTGAAGAAGGGGACCATACCTTAAATGCTACAGTAGATTATGAAAATAGAGTACAAGAGTCAAATGAGACAGATAATTCCAAGACCTATACATTGGAAAATATACCAAGCCTGCCTTCAGTGGATGAGGTTATACTCCCTGATACAGGGGGAAATCCTTGGGCAGGGACTAAGACAATTTCATGGAAAACCAGTGCCTCTGGCAATAATACGGTGAAAAGTGTTAACCTTTATATATGCTCTCACACAATTGAAAGGCTAATAGCAGAGGGTCTTAGTGAAGATGGGAGTTATGATTGGAATACTAGGTATGCCCTTGATGGAGTGAGGGTTAATGATGGGGAATATAGATTAAAGATTGTGGTTACAGATTCAAGTGGTGCAGAGAATTACTATTATTCTGATTGGTTTAAAATATGCAATACTCCAGAACTGAAGCTTGATTCAACACAGAGGACTTTAAGAGTCCTGCCAAATGAGGAAGGAAATTATACCATTTTTATCAAAAATTATCAGGAATCGCCTGATACCTTTAATATAAGCATTGATAATCAAGGTGGTGCAGATGTTGCGGAGATAAATGCAACAGAGATTACCCTTGGTGCATGGGAAGAAGGAACGGTCAAGCTAACGGTTTCTGGTGAAACTCCAGGAAATTTCTATGATGTGGTTGTCTCAGTTGTATCTCGATCAAATCCAGACGATCTTTCTAAAAGCATTAGAACCAGAACAATTATCCTCCCATATTATGAAGTGGAAATTTCACCTTCTACATACAAAACAAGTTGCGGAGCAAATGCCACATTTACTGTTACATTAAAAAATCACGAAAAACAAATTGATACCTTTCATCTTGCGGTAGTTGGAGCACCTGCAAATGAAAATAATGTTATATATGAAAAAGACCATCGCCTTTCAGCAGGAGAGACAAAAACTATTCCTTTAAGGCTTGAGGATATAAACTCGGCTGGAGATCACACAATTACTGTAATTGCTACTTCTGATAACTACCCATTAGATACACAAAATGCTTCATCAAGCCTAAGAGTTCAAAGTGGGCCTATCATCTCTCACATTTATCCAGGAATGTATGTTGGGACAAGGGATGTTACCTTCCATTGGGAGACATCTACACATGCAACATCAAAACTTTATCTCAAAAAACAAGGAGATTCAGAATACACAATTTATGAAGGAGAACCCGGCCTTGTTCACAATATACAGGTTACAGACCTTGAAAGATATACTACCTATAAATACTATGTTGAGAGCACTTCAACTTACGGCACATCTCAGAGCGTTGAAAAGCAATTTAAAGTTATTAGTGGGATAGAATTTGGGGAGAATACTTATTCATTTGAGATCAAAAAGGACTATAACCAAGAACTTTCAGGAATCATAATAAAAAACACTGACAGCGAACCCCATGAGGTATCCCTTAGCATCGTAAACGCACCAGAGGACCTTGCAATTGGATTTGTGGGCATTGGTGAAGATGAAGGGCTGCTTTTAGCCCCGCATTCTTCATTTGAACTCAAATTATTTGCCCATGCTCAGGATTCTGAAAAGACTGATTATAACTTTGGGATTAGCGTAACAACCAAGGATGAGGATGAAGAATTAAAGGATTATGCTGAAGTTCACCTTACTATTGATGTGCCAAATATAGATTTTACTGTTGAAGAAGTAGATGAAGACCCAAGGACCTTAGAAAAGACAATAAAGATTACAAACAAGGGAGACCCCATAACCGACCTTAATGTCTCTTTGAGTGATGATCTAAAAGGCAAGGTGAGCATGAGTCCCAAGGTAACACATGGATATCTGAACAGTGATGATTTCAATGTTGAGATAATAAAGCTAAAGCCTGTACTGGATGAAAACTTTCAAACCCTAAATGGTACGCTTAAGGTAAAGGCCTATAATGTAGTTAAAACCTTGGATCTTACATTCCAGGTGCCAGAAGGGAAGAAGGTATATGTTATGCAAAACCCAGATAAGTGTGATGGAAACCTTACAGAAGACAATTTGGATATAGATGTAATAGAGCTTACTGATACAAGGATGGTTGCAGATGTATGGATTAGTGGTCAAGATGAACCAGTTAGGTGTATCATTGAAAAAAATCAGGTTAGCTATTCTCCTACCCAAGATGAGATAGATGCAGGCGATGAGGTCTATGATCTATTTGATGAAAATGGGAACGTTAAGGCATTTAGTAGCTCATATGAAAATGGAAACTTTAAATCTATATTTAGGGGAATTGTTGCTGCTGGAAGTTATGATGAGGTTTATAGTGAGATGGAATGTGCAAAAAGGGTATACAATGCAGTAAGTAGTTCAGTAAATACATATAGGAATTATTCAAAATTTCAAAATTATATAGACAACTCTGGGTATTCAGACAATGTTAAGAGGGATATGACCTTTGGAAACACGGCAGCTACATTCTTTGATGCCTGCTCCAGCGTTGCCAGGACCTTTGGACTAGATAGTGTTGCTGACTATTTTGATTATGCTGCAAGGGCAATAAGGAACGCAACAAGGATAATTGGCAAGAGGAATCAACAACTTGAGGATGCTTATAATATGCTAAATGAGGTAATGGGGGGCCACAGCTTTTATTGCACGAACAGGCCCGCTGTGGACTCTGACTTTGATGTGCCTGATGTGGACCCTGAGGAGGTGTATAGGGCACATGTTGGAATAAACTTTAGCCCAAGCAAGAAATATCCTCCAAAGCCCCATGATGTACACATATATTTAAATGGTGAGCTTATTAAGTCCTTTATTGACACAATCCCATTTGGATATTATATTATTGATTTTGACCCATGGTTACTGAACTATGGAAGGGGTGGCTCGTCTTCAAATCGATTAAGCTTTAGGATGGGCAGCATGAGCCCTGGGCACTATGCAGTGATATATGACTTTTTGATTACCCTTGAGTTAGGTGATCCCACAATGAAATATATTATGCCTGTAATCGGAGATGAAAATGACAATGGTACTGAGGCTCGTGAAAATTATTGTAAGGTAATAAAGAAAAAATATAGGAAATGTGATTTTGTTATTACTGAAAGCGGGATTAATTTAGATCCAAGGTCACCTGTAAAAGACAAAGAAACTACTATATCAGCTACTGTAACAAACAGGGGAAGTGCAGGAGGAAATGTATTAATTGCTTTATATATAAATGATGAGCTCCAAGAAGAAAGATTAGAATATCTAGATCATTTTGAAAGAAAGACTTATGACTTTTCGTGGACACCAGATGGGACAGGTGATTACACAATTGAGGTAAAGCTTACACCCATAAGCCATGATAGGGATGAAGGAAACAATAATGCAAGCGTTACAGTAACCATAAAAGAAGATACCCAGCCACCTGTAATAAAAAGCCCACTGCCTTTAAGTGATAGCACCACAAGCGATCCAACACCGTTTATTGGTGCAAGTTATTCTGATGAGACTGGAATCAATAAGCATTCAGTGGTTATTAGGCTGGATGGTGAGGATATTACATCTAGTTCCACGGTTACATCTAAGCAGGTCTATTACAATCCACCAAGCCCATTAGATGATGGGAATCATACTGTTTCTGTATATGCTGAAGATATTAAAGGAAATTCAAATACATACACATGGAAATTTGAAATTAATACCCAGACTCCTGAGATCTTCAATCTTGAGGTTGAAAGTTCAAGCGAAACTAATGCCACAATTGTATGGGAGACAAGTCAAGATTGTGATTCATTGATTGATTATGGTACTAGCTCAGGAAATTATACTAATAGCAGATCTTATGACGATTATGTTAGATTTCATAAGGTTATCTTGAGTGGTCTAAGTCCTAATACAACCTATTACTTTAAGGTAACTAGTGTAAATGAATACGGGCAACAGGTAAGGAGTGATGAGCACACCTTTTATACTGGCTCAAACCATCCACCAAATGAGCCTAATGATCCTTCACCATCTGATGGTGAATTGGATGTGAATGTTAATCCTACCTTACAGTGGAGTGGCGGTGATCCTGACAATGATAGCGTGGAATATGACTTATATCTTGGCACAAATCCTGATCCTCCTATTTATAAAGAAAATATAACAAATACAAATTATACTGTGACAGGACTAACAGAAGGCACTACCTATTATTGGAAGATAGTTGCACGGGATAGCAAGGGTGTTGAGACCCAAAGTGGCGTATGGTCTTTTACCACACAAGGAGAAAGAGAGACAGGGAATCGGCTTCCATATGAGCCAAGCGATCCATATCCTGAAGATAACACTATTTTAAACGCACTTGAGGTTCAGCTTCATTGGAGTGGAGGAGATCCTGATCCAGATGATACAGTAACTTATGATCTCTATTTTGGCACAACACCTGAGCCCCCTCTTCTTGCATCAAGCCTAAATTCTACAAGCTATGAGGTAACTGGTCTTTCAGGCTCAACTACATATTATTGGAAAGTGATTGCCACTGATAATCATGGTGCACAATCAGCAAGTAGGACTTGGGTATTTAAAACTTATTCAACAGGGGATACAGGCTCATCAGGGGATACAGATTCCATAGAGGACACAGGCGTGCCTGGCGACTGCAATGGTAACGGCGAAACCAGCATTGACGAAGTCCAGAAGGCGATAAACTGCTTCCTTGGGATTCAGAACAGCTGCTGTGATATGTGCGATTTCAATAGCAATGGTCAGGTTACCATAGAGGAAGTACAGAAGGTGATAAATGCGTTTTTGGGGAACTAAGGAGCCTAAAGGTTAAAGCTCATAGCTGAAAGTATGAAGCTCAAAAAGATGGGCAAAAGGCGCAAAAGAAGATGGCTGGAGAGATGTAGAGGGGGACTTTGCGCCCTCCAATCCCGACGTCCTAATAGTATACTTAAGATTTGGCATATTGGGCCTTAACCGAAATGTAATTGATGAATGTCTTTTAGCAAATATAACCTATAAATTAGCCAGAGTGCATTAAGAAATATTGTGTTATTGAATAAATTAGGCAAGCGAGTAAGATCCCTATGGCAATCCATTAAATATAATTAGCAAAAAGGGTATCGTCCACCTAAAAAAGTAAGGAGGAGAAACCCATGAGGATTTTAGTACTCAAAGAGTATGTAATTATATTTTTAGGGTTATTTTTGTTAATTCCTTTGATAGGTTATGGAGCCAGTATTAACCTTGGCGAGGACCGTGGTAGCCCAGGTGATACAGTAACTATTCCTGTTACATTAAATTACATAGAGGGAGAAAGGCCAAACATCTGCTCAATCGGGGTTGATATAGGATTTGATCCGAATATCTTGGAGAATCCACAGATTGAGATTGGATCTGCAGGCAGTGCTGCTGATAAAGATGTTGTTTCAAATCTTGTCTCCCCTGGACTATTGAGAATAGGCATTTTGGGTTATAATAAAAATATCATTTCTGCAGGCATAGTGGCAAAAGTGACTTTCACGATAAAGGCCGATGCTGCTGATGGTAATTATACCCTTACTAACCACCCTAGTGCCTCAGACCCGGATGGAAATGCCATTTCTGTTACTGGTGCTGAACTATCCACATATGAAGTGGTGGCGCAGTCAGTGGTTTATCCGGAGATCAGCACGGAGGTGGGTAACGTGGTAGATCCAGAGAACATATCTACCCCAATAGGAAATGCATTTAATGAAATCTTCCCTGATACCTCTGTAACTGTTATACCAGACAAAAGGTCAGGCATCCTGTCTGTCAACATAGCTGGGACAGAGTTCCCTGTAGTAGTAACCAGTACAGGAACAACCTCTAATCTGCCTGACAATTCTACGTTTGAGGTCATGAACGGCGGGCTTACTGCACGGGTTGTCTTTACGGATGGAAGGAGCATAGAGATAGCGCCCATGGCGGCGGACCCAGAGGGTGTAAAGGAAGCCTTTACGAATGCAGGATTGACTACCGAATTCAAGCCTGATAAGGGTATGATCATTGTAACGGATAGATCCTACAATAAATATGCAGGTATATTTGGCTGGAGCGCAGGTCCTATTGGCAACAAAACCATTGATACATTTACCATGGTAGATGGATGTGTGCAGATCCTGTATACGGATGGAAGCATCCAGTCCGTGGCACCGGCAATAGGTTCTCTCCAGGGCGTCGTTGATCTCCTTGAAGAATCCGGCGTTCAATACACCATTGATCGTTCCACAGGAGTAATTAATCTGGCCAATGGCTCTTCCTGCTGGAAGCCCGATTATGTAATCAGGCCATTTTCTGATATTTCTCTCACAATTCCTGGGACTGAATGGATTGAGTATATAAACAATAGGGATCCTCACGGACTCTACTTCAAGGACGTTGGCGATGTAAACGAAGACGGCCTGGTTGATATAGAGATCTGGTCAGGGATTGGCAAACAGTTCATCTGGCAGGTATTGTGTGAATAATGTTAAAGTCAATTAAAAATCCTCATATTAGGGCCCTTAAAATTCCCCACCTTATTGGACTAATTTTTAGATTTAGTTAGTCGATGCTTAAAAAATATATAATTCGCTGAAAATACTTGCTAATTTATCTGGATCAATGTAATATAATTACCAGAAAAGGCAAATTATATTAAAAAACTGGTCGAAAAATACGAAAAAATTATAGGTGGATTATATGCAGACGCGTTCTCATAAATATAGAACACCTAGTTTGTTTTGTGGAGATTTATTAGACCAAATCAATCCTAAACATCCATTAGTAATTTTATCTAAAAAAATTCTGTGGGAAGAATTTGATAAAGTATTTGCAAATAAATATAGTAATCATGGACGGACATCTAAATTTACTAGATTGATGGTTGGACTTTTAATATTAAAACAGATGCATAATTTGAGTGATGCCAAAGTAGTGCAAATGTGGATACAGAATCCTTATTTTCAAGCTTTTTGTGGCGAAAGTAGATTTAGATGGAATCCTCCATGTACTCCATCAGAGCTTACACATTTTCGCAAACGTATAGGAGAGGATGGTGTAAAGAAAATTTTTGAATTATCTGTTAAATTACATGGAGATAAAATTTTAGAGAAGGAGGTAGTAGTAGATACTACAGTTCAGGAGAAAAATATTACATTTCCGATAGATACAAAGTTAGTGTGTAAAATTATTTCCAGATGTAGAAAAATAGCTAAAGAAGAAGGAATAGTTTTACGAAGAAGTTTTAGAAGGGAACTACCTGAGTTGTTAAAAAAATAAAGTTTAACAAGAGGTCAAAAGATAGGAAAAAAATTAAAAAAGCGAGAAAAAGGATTAAGA
>JAMOOT010000178.1 GCA_027065215.1 Candidatus Omnitrophota bacterium
GCTGAGCCAGTTAGTATGTAACCGTTCTTAACTTCAACTCCGTTTCTAATAACATTAACGTTCGTGTAGTATTTCACAAATACGGGATTCAGATTGTTATCGAATAGTGCAGAAAAGCCGTTGCCACTCAATGTTTGTCCGACGACAAGCCAACCGTCACCAACTTTTATTACCCTATCTGGAGTTCCCGTTAAACCCAAACTCGTTATTTTAGAGGTATAATCACCATCGTTTGAATCTATTAAAGCAATTCTTATGTGACCACTATACTTTCCAACTATAGCACAAACGTCACCACTGCAAGATATTGAATAGATACGATAAATTCCACTACCGTAATACTTAACCCACTGCAGATTTCCGCTATTGTCAACTTTTAAGACGTGATGTAAACCAACGGCTAAATAACCACTCGGCGCTTTTGCAACGTCTCTTAGTGGAAGATCGTGTAACCCACTATAATTGTACCTACCTTGATACGCTTTATTGACGTTACCCAATTCATCTAAAAACATTATTAAACCAGGTGAATCATCTGGATAGTTGCATGCCGTAGCAACGATGCCATTTTCGTCTGCAATCACTCCCAATACGCTATCAACTCTTAATGTAGAACTGTAATTTCTTAGGAAGCTTGGAGAATAATACTCGTTTATCGTTGATTTTGCAACTCTATACATAATCTTATCCTTCCAAAATACCTCAACTTCACCGTAATCGAAAGGTCTAAAGAATGTGCACTCGTTATACATCAAAGCCTTTTCGTCTCCAATTTCCATCATAACATCTCTCGATAACCAGTTTTCAAGAAAAGGTTTTATAAAACTAATTCTATTTGGCATTGTTACCTTTACCTTTGCAAACCTTATGTTAAAGGGATCACCACCAGCGTGTTTTACAACTACCGCATCTCTGTAAATTTCGACATCTAAGGCGGTTACTGGAGCAGGTTTAGCCTTCTCAACTAAACCCTTAGGTAGTAAAGCTACAAATGATCCTAAAATTATTACGATCAATATGAGTAAGATCAAGCCTACTACTGGGCTAACACCTCTTGCATGCACAATTAACATTAGTTATCGAGACATATAGCACTTATTCTTTGGATAAATAAAGAAATTATAACCAAAACCTTTTTATACTTGTTACTCTGACACAAAGTCACAAATTGACAAGGTGGTGTTATGTGGATAGGTAAGCGAATAAGGATAGAGAGGATAATAAACAGAGAAACTGAAAATACGGTAATTGTGCCAATGGATCACGGTGTTAGCATGGGACCGATTGAAGGATTGAGGGATATGCCCAAAATAATTAATGCTGTAGCTGAAGGAGGGGCAAATGCGGTCGTTTTGCACAAGGGAATGGTGATTCACGGGCACAGGGGATACGGAAAAGATATAGGTTTAATCGTTCATCTGAGCGGTTCTACATCTCTCTCACCCGATCCGAACGAAAAGGTGTTGGTTTGCAGTGTTGAAGAGGCAATAAGGTTGGGGGCGGATGCTGTGAGTGTTCACATAAACATCGGAAGTAAAACTGAGGCAGAGCAACTGAAAAAATTGGGAACTATTAGCAAGATATGTGCGGAATGGGGTATGCCTCTCCTTGCAATGATGTATCCGAGGGGAGAAGGAATAAATCAGTTCGATGAGAAATCCGTCGCTTTAGCTTCGAGGGTTGGTGCCGAATTGGGTGCTGATATAGTCAAAACGAACTTCACTGGCAGTGTTGAAAGCTTTAAACGTGTTGTGGAAGGATGCCCAGTGCCGATAGTGGTGGCAGGTGGACCAAAGATGAA
>JAMOOT010000179.1 GCA_027065215.1 Candidatus Omnitrophota bacterium
GTTTATACAATCCGTTTGATATATTGAAGTTTGTAAAGAATAAATGCGTGTTTAAGGATTACTGGTTCAGCACAGGGACGCCAAATTTTCTGATAAAGTTGATAGAGAGTGGGAATTTTTACATACCGGAGTTGAGCAATTTAGTAGTCGGGGAAGAGATGATGGACAGATTTGATGTGGAGAACATAAGGCCGGAGGTGATATTGTATCAGGCAGGGTATCTGACGATAGATGAGGTGATAGCAGAGGAAGGGTTTATAGAGTATAAGTTGCGGATACCGAACAGGGAAGTAAGGCAGGCGCTGAACAAGTTTTTGTTAGAGAAGATGACAGATGATCGGTTGGATGTAGGATTGAGCAAAGGATTGTCACGGGCGTTAAGAGAAGGGGATATAGAAGGGATAAAGGGGTGGATAAAGAGGTTATTTGAGTCCATCCCATATCATTACCACACAAATAATCCGATGGGGCAGTATGAGGGGTATTATGCCAGTGTCCTGTTTTCGTTTTTTATGTCCACAGGCTATGAGATAAGAGGAGAGGATGTAAGTAGGAGAGGTAGGGCGGATATAGTGGTGTTGGCAAAAGATAAGGTATATGTGGTAGAGATAAAGACAGATGCCCAGGAGCGGGCGATAAAGCAGATAGAGGAGAGGAGGTATTGGGAGAAGTATGAGGGGATGGGCAGGGAGATATATTTGGTGGGTATAAATGTAGACAGTGAGGGAAGGACGGTTAGGGAGATGGAGGTGAGGAGGATATAGGAGGCGTGTATGGATAAGTTAATGCCGATAGGAGTGCAAGATTTTAAGAAGTTGCGGACAGATGAGAAGGGATATTTGTATATAGATAAGACAAAAGAAATACACAACTTATTGACTACCAGTTCTGTAGTGTTTCTCTCCCGCCCGCGGCGGTTTGGTAAGAGTCTGTTGTTGTCTACGATAAGGTATTTGTTTGAGGGGGAGAAGGAATTGTTTGAGGGGCTGTGGATACATAATAGGTGGGATTGGGAAAAGAAGTATCCGGTGATATTGTTGAGTATGCCAAGCGCCGGTTCGGTTGATGATTTGAGGAAGAAATTGATAGAGTTATTGTTGGAGTGTAGAGATTATTTAGAATTGGATGTAGAGGAGGATAGGGAGATAGTTGAGAACTTTTTCCGTAGGTTGATATTGGGTGCAGTGAAGAAGTATAGACAAAAGGTAGTGGTGTTAATAGATGAATATGATCGACCGATACTGGATAACATAGATGAACCAGAGATAGCCAAAGAGGTGCGGGAGTATTTGAAGGGGTTTTATTCGTTATTGAAGGATTTGGATGAATATTTGAAATTTATTCTATTGACAGGAGTAACGCGTTTTAGCAAGGCAGGGATATTCTCAGGGTTGAATAATCTAAAGGATATATCGTTGGATCCACGATATGGGAATATTGTGGGAATAACGCAAGAGGAGTTGGAGGAGTATTTAGGGGAAGAGATAAAGAGGCATAGTGTAGATTTGGAGGAAGTGAAGGAGTGGTATAACGGGTACAGTTTTTTGGGGGATAGGTTATATAATCCGTTTGATGTGTTGAGGTTTGTGGATAGTGGATGTGTGTTTAAGGATTACTGGTTCAGTTCGGGGACGCCGAATTTTCTAATTAAGTTGATAGAGAGTGGGAATTTTTACATACCGGAGTTGAGCAATTTAGTAGTCGGGGAAGAGATGATGGACAGGTTTGATGTGGAGAACATAAGGCCGGAGGTGATATTGTATCAGGCGGGGTATCTGACGATAGAGGA
>JAMOOT010000180.1 GCA_027065215.1 Candidatus Omnitrophota bacterium
GCAAAAGGACTGGAGTCCTGAGTTCTTGGTAAAGTTGGAAAAGGAGAAAAGGAGATGGGCAAATAATATAGAGAAAGGAATTAAATCTCCCCCAAATCTGCACACGCGGGTTTCTTTTATTTGGAAGGGGAAAAAGTTGGTAGGGAGATGGCAGGCAGACTCTTCTGATGGCCTCTTGTTGTTTGAAAAAGTAGGGAAAGTAAGATGGGTTCCTGTTGGAAGATTTAAAGCGAACGAAAGTATAATCCTTGAACGATCTAAATCAAGAAAGTTGTGTTATCGGTTGATCTGGCTACGCGGGATCAGAGGAGAGAAGGAAGAAGTAGTAAAGGTAAAATGAGGATGTAAGAATCTGTGATTATATAAGAGAATAATTGAGTTATAGATTGTATTTTGATCTTATGTTTTTGGCTGCAAAGTTTGATTTTTTGACGATATATGCCTATACTTGTAAGTGAGAAAGGAGGGGGTGAGATGTCTCGAGGGTTTAGTTTGGTGGAGGTCTTGGTAGGATCGGCCATAATGGGGATAGTTTTGGGAGGGGCGCTCAGTGCCTATGTAAGTACCCGCCGATATGAGATGGTGGACCGTGCCAAGGCTAAGGCCTGGGCGATATTGATTTCTGAGGTGGAGAGTATCAGGCAGATGAAGTATAACGATTTATTAGATTTGGCAGGTAAAAGCACCAAGGGCTATTGGTATGTATTTAAATCTAAGGACGATGATGGCAATCCGCTCTATGGAGAGGATGCAATAATTGAGGTCTCAGATAACCCCGAGTTAAAATTTTGGAATAGGGACAAGTTCAAGAAAGACCACTTTGACCCGATGGGCATAGAACGAGGTTCAGTGAGGGTTTACATAGATAAGGTAGAAAAGGAAGGGGGGAATAAGGTTAATGATGCACTGAATATAAAGGTAGTCGTCTCCTGGGCCTATGGGGGACAGGTTTATGGTGGGGATAGAAACTTGAATGGGAGAGAAGATGCGGGAGATATATTAGATGGAGAAGGGAGGTTGGTATCAGATGTGTCTATTGAGACTGCGACCTGCAAGGTCATGCACTAAGGATGGATTTACACTGGTAGAAGTGATGACAGCGGCAGCGATCAGCGTGGCGCTGGGCGGGATATTATTATGGGTCCTCATATTTTTGGCCCACGATTTCTCTTCCTTTATGGGCAGTTCTTACGCTACAGCACGATTAGATGTGGCAGGTGGAAAGATAGTTGATGACCTTATGCGGACAGGGAAAAAGGATCCTTTTAAGGTTTCCTATAAGCCGATAAAGAAAATAGGTGGAAATTACATAGTATACCAGATAGTGACGCCAGATGAGAATGGAAACATATTTTCTTTGGGAAGGACGAATTGGGGGGACGGAAGGGAGATAGGTAAGTACATACGCTTAGGAATAGAGGGTGATGGAAATCTGTGGCGGTCAAGCGGGACATATGCAGGAGGTAACTTTACAAAAGAAAAAG
The DNA here is from genome assembly GCA_027065215.1 of Candidatus Omnitrophota bacterium. GTDB lineage: Bacteria > Omnitrophota > Gorgyraeia > S143-82 > S143-82 > S143-82. Next base: position 1,485 of record JAMOOT010000180.1, read on the forward strand.
GAGAGATGTTGGTGCCAAATGCGGGCTTTAGCATCACGGGGATTACGACAGATGGAGATACAACGAACATAGTAGATTTGATGAGCGGAGTTTCATTTGAGATTAGTTGCACTGGAAGGGACGGCAGTGTGTATAGCCGAAGGTATGTGGTAAAGTTGAGGAATTGAAAGGGGGGAGAAGATGTGTGTCTTGAATGATAGAAAAGGCGGGATGATAACCCTGTTGAGTTTAATCTTTATGCTGTTGGCAACGGTCTGGATAGGGGCGATGTTTTCGGTCTCCAGTCTCAAGAAAAAATATAGCG